>JANZYY010000696.1 GCA_026419705.1 Fischerella sp. | reverse complement strand
GCCCAGCAATTCACGCCATCTTGGCTTGTGACCTCAATCAGCCAGCTGAAGCCTACAACCACTTTACGCGGGCGGCTATGGTAGATTTAGCAGATGTGCGACGTAATGCCCATGAAGGTATCCACGCAGCCAGTGCAGGTGGAGTATGGCAAGCTGTAATCTTTGGATTTGGCGGCGTACGGATGACTCAATTTGGTCCCATCGCTTGTCCAAATCTCCCACCCCATTGGACACGTTTGAAGTTTCGGTTGAAATGGCGCAATCAGTCCTATGAGTTTGACTTGACAAAGTGAAAAGAAATTAAGGGTTGTAAAGGGTTGTAATAGTAATACAACCCTCATTAGTCAACAAGCGTTCCTGCTCATGGGGAACGCTTTTTATGTTGAAAGTTAAAAAACCTACTTCGTAAATTTTCCGATCTGATGCCTTTTTTTACTGATACCATTTCATGTAAATCATGGTACAGATAAATCCTGTAGAGACGTGCCATGGCACGTCTCTGCAGCTGATCAAACGCACCCTTTTAAATTTAGGGAAAAGTGTGATAGAATCTTCTCCCCATCACCCCATCTGTCTAAATGGGAAAATTAAAAGGTTTACAGCTTAGCCAACGGTTACTTGACTGGTATCGACAGCAGCAGCTCCATTCACACTTCGGGCTACAGACACCATTTTGTTAAGAATATCTTGATTGGGAACTTTACCTTTTAATACAACAGTACTGCCAGTTTGAGCAACCCAGAGGGTATCAACATCATCCAATTGCGGATCTTGGTCAAATGCAAACGCTACACGCTTTGCTAAACCACTTTCGTCATATTCCCCATTCAATCCCATACGCTCAGGAGGAATTTGTCGAGTCGCAGCAGGTGTAGCAGTTTGTTGTGGTTGTACTTGCTGGGGAGTAGGATTTACTTGAGCATTTTCAGGTTTTTCTAGTCCAAACAGCCTTTTTAACCAACCCATAAACTTTTTTCCTATGAGGCTAATAACCATTTGCAATTCTAAAAGCAGAAAATCGGAGTTACATCTGTCCCCAACCCGATTTTTAGTTAGAAAAACTCCTACTATCGGAAGAACAACAGGTGTATTATGCTACTACCAGGAATAGATATCAAGGGAAGGAAAGTTTTTATTTGTTTAACTCTTTTTCTGAATAAATTATCTAGATATATCTAGATAAAGGGTGCGTTACTACGATTATTGATTGGATATTTTTTGAATTCGAAGTCTCTTTTGCAATAAACTCATTTTTGGGTGTTCATATGTCTGAAGATTGCAGCAATATTGCGAGCATCATCTATACCACGATGGTGGATGCCTTGTAATTCAATACCCAAATACTGGAGAGCCTCTGCCATGCTAAATTTTTGGGATACCCCACAATATTCGGAAAATTCTTTTTTGATATTTCTATGCTCTGAGCTAAAAGGATAGGGAACTTTATGAAACTTGCAGTCTCTAATAAATTGATTTTTATCATAATCTCCCCAAGAACAAAAAATGGGATTCGGAAATGAATAAACCCATTCTTGAAAACGAGAAATTACTTCTGGGAATGTAGAGGCTGCATCCACATCTTCTTGACGAATGGTAGTCAATTGCGTGCAAAAATTTGTCAGCTGTGGATGTCTCACAGGTCGAATAAATTGCTGAAACTCAGATTCGATTATCCATGTTTCGCCATTCAGCATTACTGCACCAATTTCAATGATTTCGGTTTCGGATCTAGGAATGCTATTGTCGTTAGAACAAGTAGCTTCTACATCGACTATTAAAAAATATTGGGTCATTTATAGTCTTTGCTCGGAAAGATTAATTATTGACGCTCCCCGCCCTTGCTTAGGAGGATTCTTGGTTGATTAAAATTTTATCTGAAGATATTTAGAGGGAATTTACATCTCAAGTACAGAGTCCTTCACGTATCAAAGTTAGATGAACAAGGTTTAAGCCAACCTACTTGTATAGCCAAATTCAGAGCGATCGCAGCGATCGCGAACCACAAAACACTCTCCAGCCCCAGTACTATAAATGGCACAATGGTATCTGCACAAGTAGTCCCGATATCCACTTGAGTTAACCCCCGGATCAATCCAAAGGCTAATACTCCACCAACTTGAAGTTGTAGATTTTTGTCTTGGCGGATGATGTAGCGATAAGTGACGCCAAACAAAGAGCCAGAGAAAGTTGCTATTGCACAACTCAACCACCAATACCAATTTAGCGGTTCCGTTTGCAAGCTGCTGAGTATTGGAAAATACTTTGCTAAAACCAGGCTATTGAACAAACAAGTAATCAGAAAAGCTAAAAATAGACAAAAGCCTGCTACTATACCGCCTTTTAGGGATTCTAGGCGTTCTGCCATTAAATCATTTGAAGTATTGTTCATCCACAAGCAAACAAGAGTGGGGAAGGGGGAGTAGGAGGGGGAGAGTGGGCATTAGGCATTGGGCATACTTAACAACTACCAACCACTAACCACTAACCACTAACCACTAACTCTTGACCAATGACTAATGACAATTCCCGGTATCATAAGTATTGTAGTCGTCTTGTAAATCGAAGTTAATAAGTAACAC
>JANZYY010000695.1 GCA_026419705.1 Fischerella sp. | reverse complement strand
AGTAAAAATTGCCCTGTCTCCACAAGAGAGTGCCAAAGTTGCAGCCTTAACTTACGCCAAGGTACGTGCTGCCATAAAAATATAACAAATTATGAATGATGAAATTGATTCTAGGTTGAGATTTTTTTCTCAATTCATTCAAATTATCTCTGTTAAATAAAAACTTGGAGATAGGCATAATGTTTGGCATGTTTGGCGATAAATTACCTCTAGCATGGCTACAACTAAAGCGGGAAACAACACGCCTGGCTGTGGCACTTGCAGGAATTGCCTTTGCCGACATTTTGATGTTCATGCAACTTGGTTTTCGAGATTCTTTGTATTACAGTAACGTTCGTTTCCATAATAGTTTGCAGGGTGAAATAGTTTTAATTAATCCTAAATCTACTGCCTTACTGTCTATGAAAAGCTTTTCTCAACGACGCTTGTATAAAGCTTTAGATATACAAGCAGTCCAATCTGTACATCCTATATATTTGGACTACACTAGTTGGAAAAATCCCGTCACTGGTATTCCCCGCAACCTGCTTGTTATTGGTATTAAACCAACATCTAATATCTTAAAAATGCCAGGAATAGAAGAAAATTTAGATAAACTTAAATTACCAGATGTCGTTTTGTACGATCGATCTTCTCGACAGGAATATGGGCCTGTTGCTGCTAAATTTGAGCAAGGAAATCTTGTGACAGCAGAAGTCAGGAGGAGGCTGATCAAGGTAGGTGGGTTATTTACCCTAGGCGCATCATTTGGTGCAGATGGTAATTTAGTTACTAGCGATCTTAACTTTTTACGAATATTCAATAATCGTCAACGAGGATTAATTGATATCGGTTTGATTAAACTAAAACCAGGAGCAGAAACAGCAACTGTTGCTAAAGCTTTAAGTAATTATTTACCTGCGGATGTGAAAGTTTTAACTAAGCAAGAATTCATTGACCAAGAACGAAACTTCTGGGCAAGTAGTACGGCAATTGGTTTTATCTTCACTCTAGGAACAATCATGGGTTTCATTGTCGGGACTGTGATTGTTTATCAAATACTTTATACAGAAGTAGCAGATCATTTAGTTGAATATGCCACTCTCAAAGCAATAGGTTATGAACAAAAATATTTACTGATTGTCATTTTGCAAGAAGCTTTGATTTTGGCTCTTTTGGGATATATACCAGGATTAGCTTTTTCTTTATTTTTATATCAAAAGGCAAGAGAAGCAACCCTATTACCTGTATTTATGAGCTTTGCACGTGCACTACAAGTATTAATTTTAACGATTTTAATGTGTTTTATTTCTGGTGCGATCGCTGTACGTAAATTAAGATATGCCGACCCAGCAGACATCTTTTAATAATAGCGAATGAGTAACGGGAAAAGGGAAGATTGAGAGATAGCTAGATGGCCAGATGAGGAGAGTAGGGGAATAACAACTAATGTACAGACGTGCCATGGCACTTCTGGTAAAACAACCAACAACCAACAACCAACAACCAACCATCATCCATGAAAAAAGAACCTGTAATTTCTATTCAACATCTCAACCACTACTATGGCAAAGGTGCGCTAAGGAGACAGATTTTATTTGACATTAACTTTGAAATTTATCCGGGGGAAATTGTACTCATGACTGGTCCATCAGGATCGGGTAAAACAACATTACTAAGTTTGATAGGTGGTTTGCGGTCTGTTCAAGAAGGAAGTTTAAAATTTTTAGGTGAAGAATTATATAGAGCCAGCCAAACAAAATTAGTCAATCTTCGGCGTAAGATTGGTTATATTTTTCAAGCTCACAACTTGTTAGAGTTCTTAACCGCAAGGCAAAATGTACAAATGGCGGTAGAATTGAACAAGTATATTTCTCAACAAGAAGCTATTGCCAGATCGGAAAGAATCTTAAGGGCTGTTGGTTTAGGGTCGAGAATTAACTATTACCCAGATAGTCTTTCCGGGGGACAAAAACAAAGGATAGCGATCGCCCGTGCTTTAGTAAACAATCCCGCACTAGTTTTGGCAGACGAACCTACAGCAGCTTTAGACAGACAATCAGGACGCGATGTTGTGGAATTGATGCAGCGTCTTGCTAGGGAACAAGGAACTTCTATTTTGTTGGTGACTCACGATAACCGGATTTTGGACATAGCCGACCGCATCGTAGAAATGGAAGATGGTGTTTTAATCAGTCAGTCTGAAAGTGCATTTGTGAGTTCCGAGTCAGGAGCGAGAACAAAAAGCTAATCTATTAATTTATATTGTCCGCTGCCTCTTGACAAGAGCATGACCAGATTGAACATCAAACCAGTGAATATCTTCAGGGGGCAATGCCAGTGTAATATCCTCGCCACTCCAATGTTGGTCTGTTGGTAACAAAGCACGAACCGTAATCGCTCCGGTTTGTGAACCCTCAATCCTGACACTGACCAAATAGTGCATACCCAAGTTTTCCACTAGATACACTCGCCCTTGGATAGTCTGGGTATCACTTGGTTGAGCAATGCGGACATTTTCTGGGCGGATTCCCAAGACAATCTGGGGTGGTACGGTTGGTATATCTGGGAGAGGCACTTGGAAATTTCCCAATACTGCGTA
>JANZYY010000694.1 GCA_026419705.1 Fischerella sp. | reverse complement strand
AATTTTGACACTGGGATGGGTTTCGCTGTTGGTCGTTTTCACTTGGTCAATTGCAATGGGAGTTTGGGGTCGTAACGGACTGTAGAGGTATCGTGGAAAATCCACTCCTGAGTATTTTGGCACTAGTGGCCCTGGTACTACTAATAGTTGTTACCGGGGGAGTTGTTTATTTGACACTGGCAGATTGGCGCGATCGCCGCCTTCAAGAACAAGAAAAACGCGAACTTCGACGCACAAGTCCTAAGCGGCGATGAAAAATTTAGGTAATAGTAGAGACCTAGTGTTTCAAGTGTCTCTACTATTGTTTTTTCTCGAACGAATCAAATTGTTTTTCTACTGTTGTTGTTCAGGTTGTTCTGTGGATTGAGAATCATTTTCTGCATCAATTTTTTGGGTATTTCCTGCTTTTACCCAACCTTCTCGATCGCTATTTTCTAAGCGAATTTTTTGCCAAGTTTGATCGCTATTTTCTTCTAAAACTATGACTTTCTGATTATAACTTACTCCACCAATGCTTTCTGCTTCTGGAGTAGGCTCCTTTCTTAAAGTTAAGCCTTGTTGCCAGGTAACGCGAGCTTCATAGGCTCCTGGTGGTAATGCTGCTGGTGATTCTTCTTTCTTGGATATTTCTGTGGTATTGGAAGTGGATGAAGTAGATTCTTCTAAAGAAGCTTCAGTTGAAGAATTAGGTGTAGTGTTTGATGTTTGATTTGGAGATGGCTGAACTTGTACTTTTGCAATAGGTTTATCATTGGCAAAGATTGGTTTAGGAGGAGTTATGGAAACTCGATTCATAAAATAAAGTGCCGTTGCAATTCCGCCACCAATTAAAATGGCGATCGCCAAGAAAATACCCAGTATATATTTTAATATTTGAATCAACATATTTACAATTTCGGCAGCAAAAATTAGGAGTTAGTTAGTGGGCGTGAATAAACGTATTTCTTTGGTTTGTTGTTTGGTGTTTGATGTTTGTTGTTTAGAACAACCAACAACCAACCACTAACAACCAACAACCTTGAAGATTATGTTTACCCACACCCAGTCAACTTATAACTCGCTATTTTAGCTGGCGTTGTATGCGCTCGCTTAATGGACTGTGTTTAGAAGCTAAACGCGCTCTGCCAGCAGCAGCCCATTCTTGCAGTTGCTGAATTTGCTCGGTGGCAGTACGGGCCAGGGGTATAATTTGGCTGGCAGCTTCTAAAATGTCATCGGTAGTAAAGTCGCGGTTTTGGCTAAAGCCGATGTGCATGGCTTCAATTAAAGTTTGTTCTATTTCCGCCCCAGAAAAATCGGGTGTTTCGTATGCTAACCTGTCGATGTCGTAATTTTTGATGTTATGGGCACGCAGGCGCGACAAATGCACGTTGAAAATTGCTTTTCGTTCTTCTTGGGTGGGCAAACCAACGAAGAAAATTTCGTCAAACCGCCCTTTGCGCAGCATTTCTGGCGGTAAAGCTTGGATATCGTTAGCAGTAGCGACGACAAACACGGGTGAGTTTTTTTCGGATAGCCAGGTAATAAATGTACCAAATACACGGCTAGTTGTTCCCGCATCTCCTTTGCTACCAAGTCCAGAAAAAGCCTTATCTATCTCGTCTATCCACAACACACAAGGCGCGAGGGCTTCGGCTACTTGAATCATTTGTCGCGTCCGGGATTCCGATTCACCCACCAACCCAGCAAACAATCGTCCCACATCCAGGCGGAGTAAGGGTAGATGCCAGTGGTGAGCGATCGCTTTTGCGGTTAATGATTTGCCAGTTCCTTGAATACCCACCAACAGCAAACCGCGCGGGTGGGGTAAACCATACTGTCGAGCTCGTTCAGTAAATGCGCCTCCCCGACGAAGCAACCAGTCTTTCAGGTTATCTAGTCCGCCAATATCAGAAATCTGCTCAGTAGCGGGGATAAAATCAAGAATTTGGGTTTGGCGGATAGTTTGGCGCTTTTCTTCCAATACCAGATCCACATCTTCCGGTAGTAGTTCACCGTGGGTGGCGATCGCTCTTGCCAAAACTCGACGAATGCGCTCCATACTTAAACCTTGACAAGAACGCACCAAGTCATCTAAAAATTTCCCCGAAGGAGAGTGTCCGGTGGCTAGCAACAAACGTTCTACTTCTGCTCGAATTTCTGCAGCAGAGGGTAAAGGAAACTCCACAACTGTCAAAACTTCTGTTAAATCGTCAGGAATAGTAACTCTAGGCGACAGCAGCACAATATTTTTTGGTTGGGACTTCAGAAGTCTGGCTAAATTGCGGAGTTTGCGAGAAATTGCCACATCCTCTAAAAAGCGGTGATAGTCACGCAGCACAAACACCCCTGGTGCAGTTGCGGGAATTTTTTCCAAAAATTCTAATGCTTGCAGGGGGTTACGCCGCCCAAATCCCTGATCGTTGGGGTTTCCCTGGTAGCCATCCACAAAATCCCAAGTATATACTGGGCGATTACCCTGATTAGCAGCTTCTTCCTTGATTAATGCTTCCACCCGTTCTTCTTCATAAGTGGGAATATAAATTAAAGGATAGCGGGCGAGCAGCAGGAGTTTGAATTCATCACGGAAGGTCATAAGTAGATGTTG
>JANZYY010000693.1 GCA_026419705.1 Fischerella sp. | reverse complement strand
TCATAGTCTGACTTTTCTAAAAGTTGACTCTTGGGATAACCAATTAATTGACAATATGCTTCATTTAATACTATCAACTGATGTTTTTCATTCTTGACAAAAATCGGATCGGGAATAGTATTGATTACTTGATGCAAAAATTCTTTGGAGCGCTTCAACTCTTCCTGCATCTGGGCAATTTGGGAAGTAATGGCAATCGCTGAAATGCTAAAACTAAGTAATGCAGGCAACAGTGGTATCCACCAACCAAATAAGAAAGCAACGTAGGCACTACCAATTAGTAACAAACAAAACCACAAAATACAAAGAATGCTTTTGCTAAAACTTCGTACTCGCCACCTTGTCGCAGTTCCCACATAAGCCCAAGCAAAAATCCACAACCATTCTATTGGATCGTTCCAAACCTTTAGTAAAGGTCTTCCTTGCAGGGCAGCTCGAATTAACTCACTGATAAAATAGGCTTGTAATTCGATCCCTGCAATCGGCTTTGCCATACCCATCAGCCGACTGGAGTATGGAATTAAGACCCAATCCTTAACACTGGATGCTGTAGAACCGATCAAAACAATGCGATCGCTAATCCATTTTTTTGGTACTCGGTTGGTCAGTACATCCCACATCGATACTTTGCGGAAGCCGCAAACTTCTGATGATAAGTCTCTACAGGCTAATTTGGGAAAGTTTGACAAAACTTGATAACCTCTGTTATCTGTCCCCACATAACCACCATCGTGTGGTTGAAAGCGACGAAATACAGCCTTACCCAACTGTAAATTTTCAGGATTGTTTGCCGCTTTCTGGGGTGTTATTCCTTCGCTCTTTAAGTATAGCTTCGCCAACTTCAGAGCAAAACTTTCGTGTGCCTGATTGTCAATATGCCAATACAGCAAATTACGACGTATTTTGCCATCAGCATCTAACAATACGTTGTTAAATCCTACTTGCTGAAGCTGACTCAGTTCTAGTGGAGGTGAAACACTATCATTTTTGTGATTTGACAATAATTCAATACCTATTAAGTTCGGCATTGATTTATAAGCAGCTACTAAATTTTGATGACCAGGCTCTACTTTTAAATCGCGGTAGATATCTAAACCAATGGCGCGTGGTTTGTAGACATTTAATTTTTGCAAAACTTGGGCGATCGCACCATCTGGAATTGGCCAGGAACCCACTTTTTGCAAAGAGGCTTCATCAATTGCTACGATCACGATCGATTCTTCTGGTGGTTCAACAGGGCGTAATTGGAAGAATTGATCTAAAGCCGCCCACTCTACGGATTGCAACAATCCAAAAAAACGTAATAGCAAAATGCAAGCTGTAACGCCAGAAGCAGTCATTAATTCCCTATATCCTCGATTAAGGAATTGTTGAAACGTAAATAGTAACCTCCGTAAATTCACAAGATGCTTGTCTAGCTGCTTGCTCATTTTGTGTACCTAGTTGGGAGAAATGTTTTTATTTTGTTGTCACGATTGATGAGCTGGCAAATAAGGCTGAAACGCTAGCTACACTTGTACTATTTGAGTTATTTTAAATTGGTTTAGTTCCCGAAAATAATCCTCAACCATCAATTTAATAATCTTCAAATGAAAATAAAAATTATGAATTATGAAGTTTTTAGCCTAGTTACATTCATTATTTTCACCTATTCCTAATGCCCAATCCCCAATTCCTAATCCTGATAGGTGCGGGTTTTTCATACGAGGGTAAGTGCAAGAATGAAGTTTTTCTCCTTTGTCTTCCTTGTTCCCTTGGTGACTTTTCAAGCATTCTGTTAAAAACTAGTCTTATACCATTTCTTTGAATGTTTGATACAGATGATTTTCTATAGTTGGTCGGGGGGATCTACATATGTTTCGCAGTTAAAGGAAATTGGTATTACTGCATCAAGAGTTGATGAATACTGAATGAGCAAAAAAAATCAACTGGTCTTGCACTCATACGGCAGTACTCCAGCTGACTTTTACAGATAAATTTATCTCTGTAAAAAAATTTACTAACGCTGTAGGGAATACTTAAAATTGCGTGGTCCTGTGTAACCAGTGATATTAGCCAGTTCTTCTAAAGTTTGGACTCCTGCATAAGTTTTACCTTTGATAATCCAAGTAGGGTAGCTTTGAATTTTAGCGGCTTTACATTCATCTTTGAGAGCGTTTGGATTGTCAGCAGGAGCGCAATCTGTATGATCGATTTCGCTGTAAGCTTCTTTACCAAAAAGTAGTTTTTGTTCGTGACAGTGGGGACACCACCAAGCGACGTATTCTTTAGCACCTACTTGTTTGAGGTGACGTGCTAAAGCAATTTCTGCTTCACCTGAAGTAGTGGTTACTTCCCAACCAACTCCTGGTACAGGCTGCTCTTTCGGTTTGAAACTAATTATTGTTGGTTGACCGGGATTTGAAACTGTGGTGACTCCGCCTTGATTGTTAGTACTAGCATAAATACCTAAAGTACCAATTAATGTCACCATGCCCACAACAATAGCAGTAAAAAAGATTTGCCCGATATCCTCCCAAGCACGACCAACAATAGTCAGCACCAACATGCTAAAGGAAAAAATCGCTGAAGCAATACAGTATATACACCTGTCTCTTATACACA
>JANZYY010000692.1 GCA_026419705.1 Fischerella sp. | reverse complement strand
ATCTATTATTGCCTCTGATACTTTCACTTGTTTGACTTCTTGCCGTGCCTGTAAAATTTCGGGTACTGTGGCTACAGGTTTAAGATGGGCGATCTCAAAGCGACGTGCTGCAAAACCCGCCTGTCGATTTAATAACATTTGCTTTTCCGCTGCTTCATCGGGGTAATCTACCACCAACTTGAATACAAACCTGTCTAGTTGTGCTTCTGGTAAGGGATAGGTACCCTCAAATTCCAAAGGGTTTTGGGTTGCAACCACCCAAAATAACTCAGGTAAGGGTAAACTTTCTCCATCCAGCGTTACTTGCATTTCTTCCATCGCTTCCAGCAACGCCGCCTGTGTTTTGGGGGGAGTACGGTTAATTTCATCTGCTAACAGCACTTCGGTAAATACTGGTCCCTTTTTCAGGGTAAAACTGCGGCTATTTAAATCAAAAATATTTGTACCGATAATATCAGCAGGTAGTACATCTGGCGTGAGTTGAATGCGGCGAAACTCCGCTTGCACGAGCTGTGTCAGCACTTTTACTAAGAGTGTTTTACCTGTCCCTGGTACTCCTTCCAAAATCACGTGTCCACCCGCAAGCAACGCTACCAGTAGCTGTTGTACGAGAATGGACTGTCCAACAATTATTCGATTCAGCGCTTGGCTAAGGCGATTAAATACAGAATGGCTGGCGTTCATGTTGTTATTTATACTGTTAATGGTTGGTGGTTGGTTGTTGTTTGGTAGTTGATACTACTAATCAATGTACGGACGTGCCATGGTAGGTCTGGTACAACCACTAACCACTAACCAACAACTACCAACAAAACATGATATTTATGTTTATTTACGCACAGTTACTTATTTAAGCAAGTAGTTTTTAATTTTTAATTTTTAATTTTCCGCAGGGTTTGCCATTTCCCCAACCAGCTAATCAAGTCTCGTTCGCTGACGCGGCGTTTTCGAGATTGTTGCTGCAAAACAGCATCAAGTTCTACCGTCGCAGTACCTATTTGCTGCTCTAGGGCATTGACTAAAGTTTGCTTGTCCAGTAGCTTTGATCCCAATCCCAAGGCTTTTTGGAGTTGCAGTTGTTCTTGTTTAGCGAGCGTTTCAATCACAAAGTCAGTAGATTGAGCTTTGCGCAATACTCCTGCCAATGCTTGGATGTAGGCTTCGCTGTTATCGAGTTCGGGTGTATCTAAAGCTACTAAATTCCCAAAACGGCGATTCTGCCCCCAAATTAGCACTACTAGCAAGACTCCTGCTTGGATAAATGCAGGAAATAATGGGGTTTTAATTAAATAACTAAATAAATTTCCCTTGCTTTCACTCTCCCTAACATCAGCATCTTTGTAGCCGTGGATGTATTCATCTACCAATACTAGGTTATTTTTTTGTGTAACTAAATTAGCTAAATACTGGAAATTACTTAAATAATCCTGATAGGCATTGGCAGCCAAATGGGGGGTAGTAGAAAAAATTACTCTGCCTTGACCGTATTTTTCTTCCCAGACAACAGCACCAAAGCGATCGCCTAAAGCAGTTTTTCCGTTTTTTGATACAGAAGGCTTGCGTCGTCGCGTTGCAATTTTAACATTACCAAAGGGTGAGTTTTGCATGGTATTAAAGTTAGCAGCTGTTACTCTTGCACTCACACCTAACACTACTAAGGTATTGCCAGCTTTTACCCATTCTTTTTGTTCGGACGATAAAATTGGTTCACCTAGCAGGCTGTTAATTCTCAAGAGAGTGACATGACGTTTTTCTGTCTTTAAATCACCAAAAGGCTTTTGCCAGCGCTCGATTGTCATACCACGCTCTTGCATAAAAGCATACCAAGCACCATAGCCATCTGGAGCACGGCTATAGGTAGAACCACTATTAATTTTGCTACTGCTGGGAGCGGCGATCGAGGTCAGTAAAATTATTGCTGCTGTGGCGATCGCACCTAGCCAGACAAGACGGTTCGAGCGTTTCATCATCAAAAGGCTAATGGTTAATAGCTAATGGTAAGAGAGCAATTAGCTATTGGCAAATTAGCCATAAGATTTCCCGGCTTTTGATGAGAATGCAGCTGGCGAATAAAGGGTCTGACCCCTCACCTTCACTGAATATTAGGTCTGTATGAACCAAATTTTCACAATTCACGGGCAAATATCTGTGGTATATATAATATACGCAAAACCCATCAAAAAACCGTGGATTAGTTGCAGAGGTTTCTACCAGTGGGCATAGTAGTTGAAAACGTATCCAAACAATTTGGCAGTTTCAAAGCAGTTGACAGAGTGAGTCTGGAAATTAAAAGTGGCTCACTTGTGGCTTTGTTAGGACCATCAGGTTCGGGAAAATCTACTCTGCTGCGGCTAATTGCTGGCTTGGAAATGCCAGATAGCGGCAAAATTTTGCTAACTGGTAAAGATGCTACCTATCAAAGCGTACAAGAGCGGAATATTGGGTTTGTATTTCAGCATTATGCTTTATTTAAGCACATGACAGTGCGAGAAAATATTGCTTTTGGTTTGGAGATTCGCAAGGTTCCAAAAGCAAAAATCAAGATGCGGGTAGAACAATTGCTGGAATTGGTGCAACTGAGTGGGCTGGGCGATCGCTACCCATCACAAC
>JANZYY010000069.1 GCA_026419705.1 Fischerella sp. | reverse complement strand
ACTTGGTTTTATCTATACAATCAAAATTCAGTGCTTGGTTTTACTAAGTATTAGTAATGGCTTTACTAAGTATTGGTACGGTCACCCTAAATTTTTTTAGGTTCTTCAGTACTTGTTATGCCAAACTAACGGTTGAAATGCCAACAAAGTAAACATCTGATTCGGAAGTTATCAAAGTTCCTAAACCCATAAGCTGACCGCTTAATCAATTTCAATTTGTTGTTAATACCCTCAACAACACCACTTGTAGTTCTGCGATCAAAGTAGGCGATAACTTCGTCAAACCACCGAATCATAGTTTTCTGACTTTCGGGGAAATATTGTGCCGAGTTCGCGAGCCAGTTACCAAGATTGAATAATCCACCTAACCAATCAATACTCGTATCAAAAATTGTGCGTAATTCTTCTTTGAATTCATGCATTTTACCGAGAAGAGGAGATACTTTTTTCACTTGCTCAAGTTTGATTTTTTGTTGTTCATTTAGGCTATGTTCATTCTCCAGTCATGCATACTTACTCTTTGTTATCCCAGCGAAAATCTCTTGATTTTTGTTCTTTTGCGCGTCACGTTTTTGTTGCTTTCGTTGTTGCTCTAACTCGTCATTAACTTGCTTGATCACATGAAATCTATCAGCAACCACTTGAGCATTTGGCATCAGTTATTCGACTAAATTTTTATAAGGTCTCCACAAGTCTATACTAACCTCCTCGATTTGCTCTAGCACCTCTTTTCCCCATTGCTCAAGCACTTCAGACACTTTTTATTGCGTCCGTTCATCCAGAATTCCCAGAAGTTTAGATTTATCTAAGTCTATTAAAACTGCACAGTAATTTCCTTGACCTTTGACCCATGCTATTTCATCAATGCCTAACCTTTTTAATTCTGATGGCTTTGATTTTAAACATTCTTGAGATATGTCTTTTAACATCGTCTCAATCTCTTCTGTTGTCACATGAGTTCTTTCCGCTACGCTCTTGATATCATTCTCTAAAACTTGTTGTACAATCTCTTTTGCTAATCTTTTTGTATAAGTTCTTTTCTTCTTCACAAAATTTAATTCTTCGCTAAATGGTTTGTCGTCTATTTATTTCCAGGTATACTGGTTGACCACTTAACGGTAAATCTTTAATTAAATATCGATGATTTTGATGCAGTCTATGACTTTTTGTTCCACAAATTGAGCAAATACTTTCTTTGTTTAACGACTCAACCTGTAAAATTATACCTATACCTTCATGTTGTCGTTTAGAGATTACTTTTATTCCCTCAATATTTAGGAGTTCTGTCAGAAATTTGTTCCCAGATTTCGAGGTCATGACTAAAACACACTCAAAACTACTATTTTTCTAACCTTACCTAATTATAAAACTGAGGTAAATGTCAACAAGAACAAGGCTTTTCACACCTTTTGTATATATTTATTCATCTTTATTTATCTTTCTGACTAATTTTTTAGCATATTAGGTACTAAAGAACCTTTTTTTATTGCCAAAAAGCAGTAGCGAAGGATATTAGTCACAAGTTTACCTCGGTTAAAAATACAATTAAATGTATGATTATCAGCTTCCCTATGTCTAACGAGGAATAGAGGGTGATTAACTTTCCAGATATCCGAAGTTGGTAGCCTGGAGTGTGGATCGTCATTTGATGTATGAGTGGCATCTCGGCGATTAAAACCCAAGTTTGAAATCAAATTTTTATTCGGGGCAATTACTAAACCACCTTGAGACCAAATTGCATATGTCCACTGAAAATCCCAAGTATCTAGTAACTGTGGGTCTTTATGCATTTTGTCAAATAAACGCGTCCAATACTTTTCCTCGCTTTGATTTTCACAAACATACTTTAATAAGCCAGCTTTTTTAAACTCAGGCCAACTTTTCATGTAGTAGTCGTAATGCTGCCAAGCTCTGCGCCAAGAAGCCCAACCCCAACTGTGCATATATTTTGAAAAGTAATAACTGTCACTGGTTTTATTCTGATTAACAAAGTTATCACCATTGATATGCATAACTCGCCGATCATAACGATATCGCTCAAGTACGGTTTGGCAAAAATAAAAGAAAGAAGTAGTTGGAAGTGTATCATCCTCTAAAAAAATAGCTTCTTCAACTTGGGAAAAAACCCAATCAACTCCACTCGATATACGCAGACCGCAACCCAAGTTCTTTTCAGAAAAATTTGTTACAACTTCACAATCCCAATTTACCTTTTTAATAATCGCTCTGGTTTTCTCACACTTTTCCATTTCTTCTGGAAACCGTGGTCCATCGGCTATCACCAATAGTTTTTGAGGTTTAGCTTGAGCAATCGCTTTGAAGACAACCTCTGTCAAATCAGGGCGGTTAAAAATAAAAAAAGCAACAGGCGTTTTAAGTGTTGTAACTAAATTCATAACTGCGTACTATGTAGTAGTTAGCACCTTTTCTTTCAGGCATTGTGCAAGAGACAAGTTATAGGCTCGCAAAAACCCTTATTTTTTCGGTTTCATGCCCTCACAATATAACGAACCTGGTTTGTATGGAGTTCCATCCGTATTAATATCTAAGAACTCATTGTTAAAGTTTTGAATCAAACTTGTATGAGCATTTAAAAACAGAACATTTGTAAAGCCAACTTTTTCAAAAAGCTTTCTTAAGCTGTAGCGATCATACATCCATTTGTGTTTTTCCCCTGGGATTGTATTATCGATAATAGCTTTACGAATGTGTCTTGGAACCATTTTTTTTACTCCTTCAATATATAAGTGTGTGAGTTTATTTTTGATTTTCTTCACGTTTAAATTGAGCATCTTTTTCAGAATCGAATGATGATTATAAGAGCCTACCTCTTCCCTTAATTTTACGCCTATTCTCGCTTCAACATATTTCATCGAATCTTCATCATCATTTTCAACTATTTTTTTCCAAAAAGTTTTCATTAATCCACCAGACTCTGTCCTGACCATTTGATCGAGTAACTCAATAATAATCCATTCATATTGCTTCTTTGCTTCCTCACTGTCAATTATGTCCATGATTCTTAGATATTCACGACATGTTTGCTCTAGATCGGGAACGACTATTCTTAAAATACCATTAGGTTTTAGAATCCTAAGGCATTCCTTTATAAGTTTTTCTGCATCTTCTCTTGAAAAATGCTCTATCACATGGCTACTATAAACTACATCTATAGAATTATCAGAGAACGGAAGTCTTTGTAAAAGATTATGTGAAATTACCTCAGGATGATTGGAATTAAAATCGATGTTAATCCAATCAGTAGAATATCTATCTCCACATCCAATATTTAACTTCTTCATACCTTCTTTTTTTTTACAATAATAAGATCTTGACTTTCCAGCGGAGTGTGTGTACATGAAATAGACCTGCCCTAAAAAGTAAAAGTACAAGCTAGTATTTGCAAGTTTTTGAGAGCAGTAATTGTAGATTATCTTTCAATGTCATAATTGAGATTTGACACTGTTACTGATAGTTTAGAACCAAAAATATAGTTCATAACTAGATGCGACACCACTATTTTCTACTTTAATTAATGGCTCAATCAAACCAAACTGTCTATTCTCAACCTCACCAATTCGCAAACTGTTAAAATTATAAAATTTAGCTCTAAATGCTTTGGCTCTTTACACCGGCCTACTAATCAATCTTTGACAATATTCTTAATCATTTGCTTCAGAGTATGGAGCAAATCTTCTTGAAAAACTGTTCTTTGAGTAAAATTATCTGCCTCGAGATTGCGAATGATAAAGGGTGGATGCTTGAGCGGAAACTCCATTGACTCTGTAGGCAGGCTGTCATATTTATTTTTTTTAGTACAATGGGTTGAGTCAAGACCAAAACCAATATTAGAAATTAAATTTACATTTGAAATAATACCTAAGCTATTCTGTAACCAGCAGGCAAATGTCCATTGGTAATCCCAGGTTATACCTAGAGGATTTTCATAAACAGACTGAAAAATATCACTCCAAAACCTTACTGCCCTCTGGTTTTGTAAAATACTTTTGAGAAAATCTCCTGCTTTAATTTCCGGCCAGAGTTTCATGTACAAATCGTAATGCTGCCAAGCACGTCTCCAGCTTGCCCATCCCCAACAGTGGTTGTAGATAGAAAAATAGTAACTGTAGTTTGTTCGTCTGCAACCAAGTTGAAAATTTGAGCCAGCTATTGAGGCAATTCGAGTATCGTATCTGTATCTGTCCAGTAGTTCTTCACAAAATGGAAAAAATGTCGGATGAGGTACGCAATCATCTTCTAATATAATTGCTTCTTCAACGTTGCTAAAAACCCAATCTAAACCACTATATATACGTTCTGTAACGCTTAAGTGGATGTCAGAGTAGTTTTTGATAACTTTGCAATCCCAATCAATTTGCTCGACAACTGCACGAGCTGCTTGGCACTTTTCTATTTCACCATCAACATCTGGACGTGGTGCATTTGCAATTAAAAACAATTTCGGTGGTTTTGCTTGGCGAATTACTTCAAACACCTTTTCAGTGGTGTGAGGTCGCTTAAAAATAAAAAGAGCAACTGGAGTTTTCATCAGACAGCTAATTATAGCTATTTATAAAATTTCTAATGTATGCAATCATTTGCGTGAATGGACTGATTAATAATATAGCTTTTGTCTGTCTAATAAAAAATCCCCTTGTTTGTTTGAATAACAGGCATGTAGCATATGAAGCAAGACATTGAGCAATCAGGGTTGAAATTGCTGCTCCTACACCTCCATAGGTCTTGATGAGAAAGTAATTTAAAATTAAATTGACAATGGCACCGATCGCTGTCGTTAGAAATGCTATCGGCATGAGGTTCTCTGCTGTTGTCCAAAGACTTCTAACTAATCCAGATGAAACAAATACTCCTGTCCAAATGTGAATTGTTAGTATAGCTGCGGCTTCGATGTAGTTTTTGCCATAAAGCAAGGTGATAATTTGATGGGATTCTAATAATACTGTAATAGCAACTGCGTAGGAAAGAATTGATAAGAAATCAAGAACTTTCTGTATTATTTCATAGTATATATTTATACTTTCTTGTTTTGCTTTCACAATTGATGGAAAAACTGAATTGGTAATCGCAATTGGTATGAAATACCAAAGTTCTGAAACTTTCACTGCTGCTGAATAGATCCCCACAGCACGATCGCCAACCATTTGACCCAGCATGAGTTGATCCGTTCGCATAAAAATCATGATTGCAAAACTCGAAAGAATCAGCGTCCAGCTATCTTTGAGCAACTCGGTTGCACACCGCCGGCTAAACTGCCATGCTTGTATGAAAAAGCCCTTGATGCGGTACGCTACAACAAGTCCCATCGCACTCAAAGCAATTTCTGCTGAGTAAGCCCAAGCAAACATAATTAGTGGAGCTTGTATTTGGATTAGTACAATCCGCATACAGCTAGCTAACACTAAACCTATGTTCCTAAATGAAACTGCATATTTCGACTGAACTTGCGATTGGAACCAAAAATCAATGACGTTTAATGATTCGAAAAACATTCCCACAGCAATTATTACAACCATCTGTTGGGTAATAGTGTCGCTGGGGCGGAGGGCGATAATGACTGCAAGCGAGAGAAATATGATTACTACCTGAGCGATCGCTTTCAGAAAGAAAGCAGTGCCTAAAATTTCATTTTTGCTATTTGGTTGGCGAACGAGATTACGGATAACAATGCTATCAAGCCCGAGATTGGCAACAGTGTTGAAGATCGCAGTAAAGGCGATCGCGTAGTTAAAAATACCAAACGCATCTGGTTTGAGATAGCGGGCTACCCAAACTCCTACCAGCAGTCCTAAAACCATTCGCAGAACTTTATCAGCTAACAGCCAAGCTGTGTTACTAATAATCTTTCGCAGGTTAGGACTTAGCTTTTGAGTAATTATTTCTTTTTTTTTGAGCATTAAGAGCAACCGCCCATATCAACTATTTCTCGTCGAGATGAAATTTCGCCGAGACACGCTTTCTGACTCTGCTGCTTCTTTCGCGTAGTAGAAGTAGCTGTCGGGTTCGTGTTTGACGTTTACTCCATTCATGACCATACCTAGAACATTTTGACCTGACTGAGCCAAGAATTCTTTAGCTGCGTTAGCACTGTTGCAGTCAACCACTCCTGGACGAACTACCAATAAGATACCGTCAGCTAACTTGCCCAAGACTACAGTATCTGCTGTTCCTGCTAAAGGTGGAGTATCAAAAATTACGCAATCATAATCCTTGGTAAACTTGGCAACTAATCCTGCCATGCGCTGAGAATCGAGCAATGCCACCGGATTGGGAGGTTGCACTCCAGCAGGGAGAACGTATAAATTTGGCATTACTTCCTGCACTACTGTATCCAGAGAAATTTCATCAACAATGATGTTACTTAAACCCTGGGTATTTGTTAGTCCCCAGATATGATGCTGAATGGGATGACGCATATCAGCGTCTATCAACAGCACCCGACGTCCTACTTGTGCCATTGCTACAGCTAAGTTAGCGGAAACTTCTGATTTTCCTTCTTTGGCAACAGAACTAGTGACCGCGATCGCTTTTATCTGCTTGTCTGAGAGAAATTTCAAGTTTGCTTGCAGCATTTGGTAAGCATCGCCAATTGGAAAATGGGGAATGTCTCTGCCAACCACTCGGGGAATCGGTCTATCTGGAGTTTCCGCTGGAGAACTATATTTGCTATTCCTGCTCAAATTAGGAATTACCCCCAACAGGGTGTACTGAAACAGTTCCCTAGCTTCTTTCACGGTCTTAACAGAGCGGTCTATTAGATCTAAAGTGAAGGCAGCCATCACTCCCAGCAAGATACCTACAACTCCCCCACCTGCAACAATCAGAGCTTTTCTCGCACTACTTGGTTGGTCTGGTACTATCGCAGGGGAGATAATCCGAGCATTTCCAATATTTTGGTTTTCTGCTACGTTTATTTCTTGCAATCTTGTCAAGAGTGTTTCATAAGTTGTTTGAGCCGCTTTCAGCTTTCGCTCTAGCTCTCGTTGCGTCTGTTCTAGCTTGGGCAGAAGGTTTGCTCGTTGTTTGTAAACTGACCAGGTATTTGTTAGCTCTGCAATTCGTTTTTCTAAACCTGCACGTTCTTTTTCCGCATTCGCCAAATCTTGAATCAGGCTTTGTCGCACCTGTCCCATCTGTAAATTTCCTACGGGGACTCGTTTGTTATCACCAGCTACCTGTCCAACCCGTTCCTGTAACAAGCTATTGAGAGCAGCAATTTTTTCCTCCAGATTGAGGATTGTAGGGTGTCCGGGTAGATAACGGTTTCGTTCAACAGCCAGCTGAGCTTGTGCTTCCTGAAGTTGAGTCAGTACTTGCTGAGTCCCGGGTATTTGACTTAAGTCTGCAGCAAGTACAGCTTGCTGTGAATTGACTTTTGCCTGAGTTTGTAATTTTTGCAAGCGAGCATTGACATCAACTAGTTGAGCTTTTGCTTGACTAATGTCATCTTCTAACTGAGAAATTTTCTTGACAGATTCATGTGCTTCTTCTTGCAGAACAATCACCTTGTTTTTCTCTTTAAATCTACGCAAGGCTAGCTCTGCTTTTTGGACAGCTTCTTCTGTTTTTGGTAATTGCTCTAATATAAATTTGCGTGCTGATACGGCTTCAGCTCTGTTAGCTTGAACGTTTTGCTTTATATATGCATCAATTACTTTATTTACAATTTTGGCAGCCAGTTCCGGATCTGGGTCTGAATAAGAAATTTGCAGCACGTCTGTGCCTTTGGCACCTTCTACCTTGAGATTTTCAAGAAAGTCTCTGACCTTGAGAGGTTTACCTTCATCATCTGTCAACTCAAGCTCTGTAATAGTTTCCTGGATAACAGGAACGGATGTAACAATTTTTGCTTGAGTGTCGACTGGACTGTTCTCTTGCACTAAAGATTCCAGCCGTCCTAAATCTCCGCCCAACCCTGTTAGTGAAGAGGTACGATTGGTTTTAATTAAAAGACTAGCTTCTGCTTTGTATGTGGGTTTTGATGAAAATGCATACACTGATGCAATGGTTGCAACCGCTCCCAAAATTCCCAATGCCGATACCCAGCGTCGTTGCAGAACAAGCCAGTACTTTTGAAAATCTATCTCTTCAGGGTTTGAGTTTGGTCTAGATTCCATCATGGCTAATATTTCAGTTACGCATTTAATTAGGTCTGCAGGGTTATTAATTTACAAATCCAAAGTCTCTGCTGGTTTTAGTGCCAACCATTCTTGCATGTCTGCGAGTAAACTCGCTGACAGTTGGATTTCCCTCGGGATCGATTACCCCCATTGCTTGCTGCCAGAGTTCTGGAGACGCTACGGATACATCGTAACCTGTGGAGTCACGCTTTTTAATGTGATACCACTTGGTTTTTTGACACTGTTGGCACCAAAATGCTTCTAACCATTCTCCTTGCAGGGAGATTGCTGTTTTGGTTCCTACCAAAAGCAGGGCTGCTTGGCGTCCTACTCCTCTTTGCTGGAGTTGACCTGGGCGATCGGCAAACAAAGGATACTTTTGACTCACACTATCGAGATAGCATCCATGAACTGGACAATAGATAGCTCGTCGCTTTGAACGCTTGCGATTTCGGTCACATCTTCTTTGCAAATTGACCTCCCTGACAGCTAAAAAGTTTGAATTATTAGAAGTGCTGAATATTATTTGTGTGAGTTATGTCTGAACAGTGAAATTAATAATCTTTACCCTCAAATATCCTGATTTTAATGACACTTTCTCCGTTAATCGACCATCTTGACTTGCAAGCATGCAATATTGTAGTGAAGATGGTTGCGCCCTGGAGGGACTGAGATCAAAATAGACCATCGAAGCCCTGCTCCATTTATTCAAAATCAACGACCCCGTTATATTATCTTTATTTAGTTGTTTAAGGAAAAAGTTAACAGTTATCGTGCAATTTTCATTAGAAGAATGTCAAAATTAGGTATTCGGAGGCTCGCAACTTTTTTCATCTGCCAGTAGATCGCTTTGTCTGACCTTATTCATGATCTGTGCTTCTTCTCTCAAAACTTACTCTGCTGTGAAATTGATTATATAAGACATGACAATCGCTTACGCACAGGCAATTCACCGAAATTTTGCGTAAGTAACTTCGGAATTAGGAGTTTTAAATATTACATTGCAATCTGCTTGAAAAGAGTAATGAGACAACATATCTTGAGCTTGCATCACAATTAAATGCTAACTACCCAAATTTCCAATCAATTTCTATGCTTTTGTTTTCAACTAGTAAAGTATACAGCATACCAATACCAAAATTTTAAATTTTTGTACGGAAGCATTCAAACTCAGTACAACAGATGGTAATAAGCGCAACAACAATGAATCTGTTAATGCGAAACCTCAAAGGCGCAGCAACAAGTAAAAAATGCAACAACAAGCAGGTGTGTTTTTGTTCATGGCGAAAATGATCGAGTTGTGGTACACGTTCTAAATAAGATATCACCCGAAATCAAGTGAGTGAGTAAAACTGCTTGGTTAATTGAATGTAGTTTGTGAGTAGATGCTGTCTGAAATATTACCTAAAAAATTATAACTTTTTTTTTAGATGGATTAACTAATACAATCGGTCTTCACAGAATCTTAAAATACTCTCAGTCCAAAGACTAATTTAACTTTTTGCTTCTTTATAAAAATGAAAAATTATTTCAAATCAGTAACTGCATCGATGGTCATGAATTATACAAAAAAACCACTTCATAAATTTGTCAAAAGTGTGTACATACTCCTTTCGATCTCCACTCTCAAATAACTTAGACAACAGGCTTCGAGCCAAAATTTGTGCTGAAATTAAATATACTGTAGTATAGCTAATGCCTCGTTTGTGTATTAACAGTCTGTACTAGTTGAGGAACGAGGAACTACCTTGAAAATGAGCAAAACATCAGTTAAGATTCACAAAATATTCACATTTTTGAATTTTCAGTTGTAAAGTTGAAGCCAAAACTTGCGTATCTACCGACATCAAGTTACTCTCGCTAAATGTAAACGGGAACATAATTTTCAATCCTCCATTACACATTGCTTTGAGTAACCTTAACCAAGTTGTAATACCGGCCTCATGAAGTGAAGGAGCAAGTCTACTGAGTTCAAACTAATTCAGCTTTTACCACTGTGACTTGAAGTTCCCAGTCTTTAGCCAGGGGTGCGTCTGACAATACCAATTTGGTAACTCCTGACATTAGACAAAGGGTAAAGCCCAGAGGAATTTTCATGCCTATTCAATCATCTAGCTCAGATCAAAACATAACTGCCACAACTACAGCATATATAGATCCGGATCTGTTAAGAGCAGCGATCGCCATCACCATTACTGGAGGTGGAGACAGGCTGTGACTGGCTCTAATCATCGCAAAATGTAAGGTGGTCTTCAGATAGGAAACGTCACTGAATTGTGGATGTGACGCAAGCAAAGGACAAATTCAAGGTTTTCACTTCTAAAGGGACACTACCATTTCTTCTTACACACCTTAGGAGTTAAATAATGGGCAAGACGTACTACGTTTCTGGGACAGGTAATGATAGTAACGATGGCTTGAGTGAGGCGAGCGCGTTTAGAAACCTGCAAACAGCAGCAGATCGGTTACAGCCAGGCGACACGCTCTTAGTCATGAATGGGACTTACACCCAAAGCGATCCCAGCAAAGACTTACTATTGATTTGGCAGAAGAATGGCTCAGAGGACAAGTGGACAACCATCAAAGCTTACCCAGGACATAAGCCTAAGTTGAAAGTTAAGGGAGGTACTGGGATTAACATCGCTGCCTCATCTTACGTACGTGTTGAAGGACTTGACATAGAAGGCAGCAGTGATGAAGTTTCATTAGACTATGCCCAGAAAGAGCAATACAATCCAGACAACCCGATCACCAATAGCTATGGGATTGGAATTAATGGTAGCGCTGAGACTGGCTATTCCGATCATATTGTCATCAGTGGTAACAGAGTCCGTAACTTCACAGCTGCTGGTATTACAGCTAACCATGCGGACTACCTCACGATTGAGAAAAATGTTGTCTCTGGCAATGCCAAGTATACACCCAGAGGGATGAGTGGCATCGGTCTGATTTGGAACAGGAACTCAGACAATAACACCAGCGATTACAAGATGATTATTCGAGACAACATAGTCTTCGATAACGATAGTCTGATTCCATGGAGCGGTTCTGTCTCTTATACACATCT
>JANZYY010000691.1 GCA_026419705.1 Fischerella sp. | reverse complement strand
CCCTCATATAGTGCAGATAGAAAATATCTTCGATGAAGGAAATATGCCTTGCATGGTGATGGAGTACATCGAAGGTGAAGATATGGGCAAGCGCTTGCAGCGGTTGGGGGTGTTACCAGAAGCAGAAGCACTAATGTATATACGTCAAGTTGGTGAGGCTGTGATGGTAATTCACCGCAAGGGTTTGTTGCACCGGGATATTAAACCACGCAACATCATGATCCGCAGTGGTAAATCAGAAGCTGTTTTGATTGATTTTGGTATTGCGAGAGAATTTATTCCTAATGTTGTGCAAAAGCACACGGTTTATCGTACTCCTGGTTTTGCTCCCCCTGAACAGTATGAATTGGAAGCACCACGAGGAGAATACATAGATGTTTACGGTTTAGCAGCTACCTTGTATAGCTTGGTAACGGGAGTAGTACCAACCAGCGCCGAGGAAAGAAGCCGCAACATTCCTCTAGAACCACCACAAAATTTCAATCCCAATCTTAGCAACAGGGTAAATCAGGCAATTTTGCGCGGGATGGAGTTGCTGTCAAAGCAACGCCCTCAAAGTGTGCAAGAGTGGCTGAATCTTCTAGATGCCGATTTTGAAGAGGATTTAACAGCAATACCTCCGACAAAACTCATCACCACAAACACACCTTCTCAGACTGCTTTTTTACTGGATCAAAAAGAGTGGAAGTGCGTACGTACCCTCACAGCCCATAACAGCATGGTTCAAACTGTCGCCATTAGCTACGATGCGCAAATTCTTGCTAGTGGCAGTAGTGATAACACAATCAAACTATGGCATCTGGAAACTGGAAAGCTACTGCGCAGTCTTGGTCGTTGGTTTTCCGGTCATTCCAGCATGGTTCATAGCGTTGCTTTCAGTCCAGACGGGGAAATTCTCGCCAGTGGCAGTTGGGATGAGACGATAAAATTGTGGCTGATCGGTTCTGGCAAAGAAATTCGCACTCTTAAGGGTCATACTAATTGCGTGAATTCTGTAGTCTTTAGTCCGAGTGGACAGATGCTTGCTAGTGGCAGTGCTGATTGCACAATTAAACTATGGAATGCGAACTCAGGCAGAGAAATTCGCACCATTGCAGCTCATACTGATTCTATTTGGTCAGTTGCTTGGAGCCCTGATGCAGAAATAATTGCCAGTGGCAGTGCTGATTACACCATTAAACTGTGGCAAGTTAGTACAGGCAATGAAATTCGTACCCTGACCGGACATTCCTTTTTTGTAAATGCGATCGCCTTCAGTCCAGATGGGGAAATTCTCGCTAGCGGTAGCAGTGACTGTACTATCAAACTGTGGGAAGTCAGTACAGGTAGTGAAATTCGTACCCTGACAGGACATTCTCACCCAGTCTGGTCAATTGCCTTTAGTCCGGATGGAGAATGGTTAGCTAGCGGTAGTTGGGACAAAACCATCAAAATTTGGCATGTTAATACAGGTAGAGAAATTTCCACACTGATCGGTCATCATAACTATGTCAGATCCGTCGCTTACCCTCCGAGAATACTTGGGGTGTACAACCTTCGTGGACAAACCCTGGTAAGTGGCAGTGATGATGACACCGTCAAAATTTGGCGTTGCGAATAGTCAATAGTCAATAGTCAATAGTCATTTGTCATTTAGTTATTCTTGTCATCCCATCACCCCCACTCTTGTTTTGCTTCTTCAGATAGACTTATAAATTGTAAAAAATTGGGACAATTATGACGGCAAATTGTTATGATTAGATAATCATTTCTATGGGTTTCGGTATTGGTGATTTATTTTGGATATTTCTCCTCCTCTCTTCGCTGCAACCGATTTGGCAAAAACGTCAGATTGAGTATCGGCGCTTCCGGACTCTTCAGGAATTTCAACAGCAACGCAAAAGTCGAGTAATTTTGCTCATTCACCGCCAAGAGTCTATTAGTTTACTGGGAATTCCGATCTCGCGCTACATTACTATTGAAGACTCAGAACAAATTCTGCGGGCAATTCGCCTCACTCCCCCAGATATCCCCATCGACTTGATTTTACATACTCCCGGTGGCTTGGTTTTAGCAACCGAACAAATTGCTAGGGCATTGATTCGCCATCCTTCTAAAGTCACTGTGTTTGTGCCCCACTACGCAATGAGTGGTGGTACCATGCTTGCCCTTGCCGCAGATGAAATCATTATGGATGCTAACGCCGTTTTAGGCCCAGTCGATCCCCAACTCGGTAACTACCCAGCAGCTAGTATTTTGAAAATAGTTGAAGATAAACCCATCAGCGAAATTGACGATCAAACATTGATTATGGCAGACATGGCACGTAAAGCCATTCAGCAAGTACAGCGCTTTGTCAGAACTTTATTGAAAGACAGTATACCTAAACAGAAAGTTAAGCCAGAAAATATAGAAAATATTGTCGAAGCT
This sequence comes from Fischerella sp., assembly GCA_026419705.1. Taxonomy (GTDB): domain Bacteria; phylum Cyanobacteriota; class Cyanobacteriia; order Cyanobacteriales; family Nostocaceae; genus PCC9605. The sequence goes on along the minus strand of JANZYY010000691.1, from coordinate 172 downwards.
CTGACAAGCGGACGCGTTACCCACGACTATCCCATCACGGTTGAAGAAGCAACAGAAATGGGGCTGCCCATAACAGTAGGACTGCCCCGAATTGTTTACGACCTGATGGAGTTGTACCCGCAACCACAAGGCGGACGCCCCACAGTGCAGTACCTGTCTCTTATACACATCT
>JANZYY010000690.1 GCA_026419705.1 Fischerella sp. | reverse complement strand
CGCAATACATAACCGACACCACGCACAGTTTGAATGAGTCGCTTTTCGTTGCTTGCTTCTAATTTCAGGCGTAGATAGCGGATGCAAACTTCGATAATGTTAGAATCTCCCATGAAGTCGTAACCTCAGACTTCCTCTAAAATCCGATCGCGCGTAATTACCTGTTGGGGATAGCTCAGCAAGTATTCTAGTAAATCAAATTCTTTTGCTGTTAGTTCAATTGCGCGATCGCCTCGATGCACTTCTCGAGTACGACGGTTTAACTTGAGATCTGCAAATAGCAAGATATCTACCTCAGCTTGTTGAGTTCTACGCAGGTGAGCGCGGACTCTTGCTAACAACTCTTCGACACTGAAGGGTTTAACTACGTAATCATCTGCACCAGCATCTAAACCAGCTACGCGATCGCTCACTTCATCCTTTGCTGTTAGTAATATGACTGGCGCTCGATCGCCTGTACTTCGCAAACGACAGCAAATTTCCAATCCAGATAAACCAGGTACCATCCAGTCTAAAATCACTAGATCTGGATGAGATTGCCGTCCTGCTGTTAGTCCACTCAACCCATCATTTGCTACTGTCACTTTATAACCTTCATAATTCAGTTCCAATTCTATCAATCAAACCAATTTGACTTCGTCTTCAATAAGTAAAATGTAGGCTGTCATGAATGTTTAATAATTGGACTTTTTAAATTTTTACTTTATATGATAATAATTTTGTCTTGGTGTATTTGCAATTCAAGATTTTCTTAACCACGAAGACACTAAGACACAAAGAAATATTACTTGACGTTAAGCTGCGAACTTTGCAACTAGAAGATCTAGATATAAAGAGATTGTAAGATTTTTTAGTCTCGAGTGCCTATCAAGCGATCGCACGAGGAAATACTGTCAAGTTGCAAATTTGTATTAAATAATTAATATCAATATCAATCGAGTCTGCATTAATATACATAATGATGACAAACCCATCTTTCCAGAGGTTTTGCCTAAGTTAGTTCAGCTTTTTTATTCGACAGAATCCTCTGGAATTGGGTTAGGACTTGCTATTAGCAGACGCATTGTTGAAGCTTGTGGTGGAGAGTTGTCAATTAAATCAAATGCTTTGGCAGGAACTACACTCAGCTTGCAATTGCCAACTTGCTGTTAACAATAGACTGCGACATCCTCGCCACATTCATCTGCAAGATAACAGAGAGCTTTGAAACGCAAACCAACAACTTCTTCGTAAAGGGGGTTGAGTTTACACATTGGAGGAATGTGAAAGAGCTTGCGACCAAATACTACAACGTCACGTTCAAAAGGACATTGGGCAGGGATAAGTTTACAAAGAAAATGAGCAAGTTTAGCGTTATGAATTTCTATAGATTCTAACCAATCACGAATGGGTTGGAGTAGGTCGTGTTGTCTTTGGATTTGAGTAAAGCTTGTCATAGTTCTTACCTGGGAATTTAGAATTTCAAATAAGGTTCTACTGGGTTGGGTTTGAATCCTTCCTCATTTATAATTACGGTTGGATTCTTTAGTTTTACGCACAAGTTCCTTTTTTGAGGGATTGTTTTGAGTTTATCTCTCATCTTTAGGAACATTTCTAACTACAAAATCTGATAGTAGCTTTCCGGATTAACTCACGCATCAACTAAAATTTTGGCGCTACACCAGAATCACTAGTTCTAAAATTTCCCATTCATATTTATTGTGTAAATCCAGATTGCGATCGCCTTCATCCAACTGACTCATCCAATCGGGTGATTGTTCTGTATCAGCAGACCTAGCCGGAAATGTTGGTGCGAAATTACCCTATCCCAACGGCTGTGGCGTACGTGTCTGGTGCTTTCCAAGCAGGATAATGAAAGGTTTGCAAAATCAACAATGGTGTCACTTAGGATTTGAAAACACACCCTAGAGAAGGACAAGGAGAATAACAAGAAATTTTCTCCCTAGTTCTAGCGACTAGGTTGAAGGGTGGTCATGAGGGTTTGGAGGCTCTATTTCTAGGCTGTTGCAACCGCTGCAAGATTTTATTCAAAAAGCGATCGCCCTTTTCTATCCCTTAGCAGGCGATCGCCAATTTTTAGAGAAACTAACCACCTTGATACTGTCAGTTAGGGTACTTTATCTGAAATAAAGCGCCCTAACTAATTTTCCCCTTTTTACGTGCAAACCACCAGAAGGTTATTTCTACCTGTTCTTAGGCTTGGTGTAGGTGGTTTACTTTTTGGTCTGCACAGTAGAGAATTAATGCAAGAATATTTAACCAATCTCAACTAACTGGATATCGAAGATCAATTCCTGTCCTGCTAAGGGGTGATTAGCATCCAAAGTCACCTGAGAATCAGAAACATTTGTGACAATGACCGGAATTACCTGACCGCTATTTTGGGAAATTTGCAATAGCTGACCGACTTTTACCGGTACATCTGTTGGTATTCGCTGTCTTTCAACGACCATAACCAATTCTGGACGGTAAGGACCATAAGCTTGGTCAGCTGAAATCGTTGCAGTCTTTGATTCTCCTGGTACCATTCCAACCACCGCCTGTTCAAAGCCAGGAATGACGACTCCCTCACCAATAGAAAACTGCAAAGGATCTCGCTCAGCAGAGGAGTCAAATACTGTACCAT
>JANZYY010000689.1 GCA_026419705.1 Fischerella sp. | reverse complement strand
GTGTTGGCAATAACGCAGTTATACTTACAACACCCGCTATTAAGTATTTACTGTAACTAATATTCATGCTTGTGAGACGAGAATAATAGGCGATCGCTTATACCTACTTTCAGTTGTAGAGCAGGAGACTATCGTCCCACAACCGCAAAAATAGGAATTTGGCGATGCTCTGTAAATTCCCTTATCTCAAAGCTAAATTCAATATTCACTGAGGTGGCTTTTTCTTGGAAATAGTCAACATTGGTAAAGTTGGATTAGAGGAGTGGGAAGGCAAGTAATGTTGTACCACCGGCTCTTCTGGTATAGGGCGACGCTGTTGACTGCGCCAAAATTTAAATAAAAGCGTCATCCCTGCTGTTCCCAAGCCAAAAGCAAACAAAGACCATTTATCGTCAAATCCACCGATCAGTGCATCTACCACTCCGATCGTAATCAATACACTGATTACGGGTTCTTTTCGGTAGGCAGATTTTAAAAAACGAGGCAATACAGCATTCATCACAGCTTGGTTGATTTTAGTTCACCTTTGTGTAAAATTACTGAGAATCCCTCACCCGCAACTGCTGTCCTGAATCAGGACACATAAATATTATAATTTTAATAGTTAGGTAATAACACTGCTGTAAATTCCTTCTCTTTCGCTTCTAGAGAGGGGGTAAAAAAGTAAACATCAACCCCATTAATCAACTGGCTCTGTTGAATCAAAGTATGAATCTAAATGCACCAGACGCGAAATTACCCTCATCAAACGCTTGCGGCGTATGCGTCTGGTATATTTTCCCCTTTTTTGAGGGGTTCGGGGGGTTCTCAGAGAACAGAAAATATTCGCTAATCAACCTATCATAACAGGTCATATCCAGGTATCCAGGAAAAATCCCCTCGCAAATTGGCAAAGTCGTAATCTCCAAAACCAGCTGGAATATCCAGCTGGCTAGAGTTTCTTTCATTGTTGGCTTGCGAGCGGCACAGCAGTGCTTTGTGCTTATCCTACTTGAGACCTAGCCACGATAATACACCTTTGTCGGTAAAGTATTCTATCACTATCATCAGGATAAAGCCAATCATTGCAGCTCTGCCATTCAAGCGTTCGGCATATTCATTAAATCCAAATTTTGGCTCTTCTAGTTTGGGTGTAACGCTCGGCTGTGGTTGTGTAATCATTGGGGAAAACCTCTTGTTGACAGATGAAAATTGGTACATGCTTTGGTAGACATGCAAATTGGGCTATGTAGCTCAATTGCAGTTTTACATTTTTTTATTATTCTTAATATATTTTAGAAGCACTCTGGAAATCGTCAAGAATAAAAGTTTGAAGTAAAGTAGGTGGTGTCAAGAGAAGAAAGTACCATCTTTTTGGAAAAATGGAACATCATATTTGTACCAAAAGGCATACAAAATTTTACCGTGGTTTCCATCAATCGGAAGTTGGATGAGGCAAAAGATAGAAGGCAACAAGGCAGCTAGGAAGTTATGCTGTGATTACTAGTTGCAACTATCTCAAAACTGATATCAGGTAAATTCGTAGTCTTTGATTCAACAAATCAGGGATAAGACTGACAAACTAAAGCTAAACAAAAATTTATTAGGGGCAGTAAATGGATATAGGTGTTCCCAAAGAAACTAAGGATCAAGAGTTTCGAGTTGGGTTGAGTCCTTCTAGTGTTAGGGTACTAAAAGAAAGCGGTCATGCTATCTTTGTGGAAACTCAAGCAGGTGCAGGTGCTGGCTTTACGGATGATGACTACAAAATTGCAGGTGCGGAAATTGTCCCAACTCCAGAAGCTGCTTGGAATCGAGAGTTAGTGATCAAGGTCAAAGAACCGCAAGTTAATGAGTATAAATTTTTACAAAAAGGACAAATATTATTTACGTATTTACATTTAGCGGCTGACCGAAAGTTGACAGAAAATTTAATTGATTGTGGCGTATGCGCGATCGCCTACGAAACAGTCGAACAACCTGGTGCGAACAGATTGCCCTTGCTGACACCGATGAGCATTGTTGCTGGCCGGTTAGCGGTGCAGTTCGGAGCAAGATTCTTAGAACGCCAGCAAGGTGGCAGAGGAGTGCTCTTAAGCGGAGTTCCTGGAGTGAGACCCGGCAGGGTAGTGATTCTAGGTGGGGGCGTAGTTGGTACGGAAGCCGCCAAAATAGCCATCGGCATGGGAGCTAGTGTTAAGATTTTGGATGTGAACGTAGAACGGTTGGGCTACTTAGAAACCTTATTTGGTTCAAGAGTGGAACTACTTTACAGTAACTCTGCTCATATTGAAGCAACGGTCCGCGAAGCAGACCTATTAATTGGTGCGGTTTTGGTAACAGGGCAAAGAGCACCTGTACTTGTATCTCGGGAGTTAGTCAAACAGATGCAACCTGGTTCGGTAATAGTTGATGTAGCTGTTGACCAAGGTGGTTGTGTGGAAACCATGCATGCTACAACTCATACCAACCCAGTTTATCTAGAAGAAGGTGTGCTACATTACGGCGTTCCTAATATGCCAGGGGCAGTTCCTTGGACAGCAACTCAGGCACTCAACAACAGTACTCTACCATCTGTCTCTTATACACATCT
>JANZYY010000688.1 GCA_026419705.1 Fischerella sp. | reverse complement strand
GTGCTAATACTCTCGCGGGGAGGAGGTGCGGTTGAGGAATTAGCTTGTTTTAATGATGAACGAGTCGTGCGAGCAGTTGCTAATTGTTCCATACCAGTAATTACTGGAATTGGACATCACAGAGATGAGTCTTTGGTAGATTTAGTTGCAGATGAGAGCGTGCATACTCCCACTGCTGCGGCTGAACGGGTTGTTCCGGCACTTGCCGATCTATATAATTTACATTGGCAGCGAGTTGTGAGCTTGCAGCGAGTAGTGCATCAACAGTTGGAGCGTGCAGAAAATCAACTGCAAGGCTTGCGAGAACGTTTGCAGCGTTTGCGATTGGATAAGCAATTACAGCAACAGATGCAGGCGTTAACTTGGAAGCGCCAGCAACTGATACAAGTCACAACTAGTAAATTTCAGCAAGCAACTCAGCACTTAGAGATGTTGCGACAAAAGTTGGTGACTCTTGATCCCAAAGCAGTATTGCAGCGCGGTTATGCAGTGGTTAGACAAGAAAATGGGAGCGTAGTTCGCAATGCCGCTGAGGTGGCTATGGGACAGGAATTGTTGATTCAGTTGGGTCAGGGTGAGATTATAGTAAAAGTGATGGAAAAAAGAGAGTCAGAACTTTAAACCGCCACGACGCCGAGGACGCCAAGATTTGAATGGTTAAACACAATAATTGCTCTAATTCTAAATCAAGAGAAGTTTGGAATTATGAGGCGAAGGTTGCTGAAATTGAAAATATTATCGCCCGCATTGAGGCGGGTGAGTTAGAATTGGCAGAGGTTTTTGAGCAATTCGCCAAGGCTGTTGAGTATTTGCGTGAGTGTGAAAAATTTTTACAACAGCGACAGCAGCAGGTAGATTTGTTGATTGAAACTTTGAACGATCAATCATAGGTAGGCGATCGCTCACTCAAAACTCCTATGAGTTGGCAGAAGTTATTTGTAGCCTTTTGATACTGGAACTTAACTGAATTTTAAGAATTTTTTAACTGTATTGATACCGAACATACCGATCCCCAAGCAAAGATTGTAGAGGGAAACTTTCCTCAGAGCAATATTTCTGCCTGAAGTACAACTTTTCCCTCCAATATCCGTGTAACACTTTGTGAAGGAGTGAGGTAGTATGCTTTGTGACAGATGTCTGCGTCAACAAGTTTGTCCGCCTGCGATATTTGCAAAAAATGACTCGCAGGTGCATGAAATGCTCAAACGTTTGAAAAGATGTGAGATGCGTGTAGTTAAGTAAAATTTAAGTGCAGGGCGATCGCCTGACTTTGTGTCTTGGTCGTGAAAAAATAAATTTTCTAGAATCACAAAGACACCAAGACACGAAGGAATCGCTTGGGATTGCACTATATAAATAGTTAATATCGGGACTGACCTTGCTTAGTTTGGTAGTGTTGCTATTTCGTGCAAAGCTTGCAATAGTCGCCCAATCTCAGCCACGGTGTTGTAATGTACAAGTCCAATCCGCAGCAGACCGCCATTAGCTTCTACTCCTAACCTTTCAGTGAGGTTGATGGCGTAGAAATTGCCATGCCAGGTAAAAATACCGCGATCGCTCAATGCTTTAGCAATGCTGTTGGGAGTATGTCCGGCAATTGTAATGGCAACGGTTGGCGTGCGCCAAGCAAAACGCTCTGGGTCGGTAATACCATATAGAGTTAAGCCAGGAATCTCTAAAAGACCAGAAATCAACTGTTTGCTCAGTTCTTTTTCGTATTTTTGGATGGCTGTCATTGCGGTTACTATCGCAGCACGCCGACTTGGATAAGAGGCTGAATGACTGGGGGGACACCGGAATGCTTCCCATTTGCCCGTGTCAGCTTCTAGGAGAGAAGAAAGTAAATCGCTTTCGACTGAGGGTGAGACATGACAACCGAGTTTTGCTAAATAGTTAATCGCCGCCACCATTCCTGCCAAGCCTTCGTGGTTTTGCGTGCCAGTTTCCCAGCGGCATGGTACTTCGTCTGAGGCTGGTCGCACTTTGTAAGGACTCAGACGGGCTAAATGTTCGCGCTTGCCGTAGAGAATACCGACATGGGGACCGAAAAATTTGTATGCCGAACAGGTGAGAAAGTCGCAGTCTAGCGATCGCACGTTGATGGGGGCGTGGGGTGCATAGTGGACTGCATCGACAAATACTAAAGCACCAACTGCATGGGCAAGGCGAACCACCTTAGCTACGTCATTAATTGTACCCACAGCATTGGAAGCATATCCAATTGCTACCAAGCGTGTGCGCTGATTAATTTGTCGTTCTAAGTCGTTCAAGTCCAGCGTGCAGTCTTCCGTATTAATATCGACAAAGCGGATGACTGCGCCTCGTTCGGCTAAGGCACACCAAGGGGAAACATTCGCGTCATGATCGAGTCGCGTGACAACAATTTCATCCCCTGGTCGGAGTTGGCGACCAATGGCTCGACTCAAGGCAAAAGTGAGCGTGGTCATGTTAGCACCAAAGACCACCTCAGCTGAATCGCATCCCAAAAAATCGGCTACTGCTACACGAGCAGAGTCAAGCAATGCATCTGTGCGTGCACTAGTGGCAAAATAACCGTGGGCATTGGCATTTGACCTGACTAAATAATCGGCGATCGCATCTATCACCGATCCAGGCACTTGGGTGCCTGTCTCTTATACACATCTCC
>JANZYY010000687.1 GCA_026419705.1 Fischerella sp. | reverse complement strand
CACGCGTTGGCGTACAACAAGCCCTTTCTTCGCCCGACTTTTCGACTAGAGGTGCTTCTGGTACGATTCGGTTTTTAGCATCAGGCGATCGCAACGCCCCAGTTCAGTTAGTGGAAATTATCCGTAGAATTCCTTCTCGTTCCGGTACTGGCTATGATTTTGTGCCAGCGATTCCATCAGGCAATTAAAAATTAAACAAAATTTCAATAATTAACCAATCCTTAACCTGAATAGATTACAAAATGGGAAATTGCGTTATTAACACGATGCCTGACTTTTTATTAATTCCTCCTTTTCTTTAGGGAGATAGAGGGAACCGAATACCCTTGAGAAGAGGCGAAAAAGTTGTACAAGCGATGTTAGTAAAAATAATTAAAAAACAGTTATGTCCCAAAAAAATGAAACTACGGTTTTGCTTCTAGCCTTGTTGTTAACGCTGGGACTGGTAGGGGGTATATTTTTGTGGTTAGCTAATAGTTCAGGGATCAGATTATTCAACGCTAGAAATAACTTGTCGATACCAACTAAACAAACTTATGCAGAAAGTTTTGCCCAAGTTACTGAGGTTCCCTCTGGATTATTTAGCTATGGTGGTAGCACTACCTGGGCTCCGATTCGCAAAGAAGTTGATACAGCAATTCAAACTGTCTTTCCCAAATTTCAACTCCGCTATACCGATCCAACCACGGGTGCTCCTGGTTCTGGAAGTGGGATCAAGATGCTTTTAAATAACCAACTGGCTTTTTCTCAGTCTTCACGTTCGATTAAAGATGAGGAATATCAAAAAGCACAACAGCGGGGCTTGACATTAAAAGAAATTCCCGTTGCAATTGATGCAATTGCGATCGCGGTAAATCCCAATCTCAACATCCCCGGTTTAACAGTTGCCCAACTACAAGATATCTATACGGGCAAGATTACTAACTGGCAACAGGTAAACGGCCCTAATTTACCTATTACACCCTACTCTCGTCGTTTGGAAGAAGGAGGTACTGTAGAATTTTTTCATGAAAACGTCCTGGACTCAGAAAAGTTTGGTGTCAACGTTCAATTTATTCCCACAACGACAGAAGCTTTAAGAGAAGTAGCAAAAAATCCTGGGGGTCTTTACTACGCTTCTGTTCCAGAAGTAGTCGGACAATGTAGTGTAAAGCCTTTACCATTAGGGAGAACATCAGACAAACTGGTTGCTCCCTACAAAGAGCCATTTATTCCTCTGCAAGAGTGTCCGCAACGGCGGAATCAACCAAATGCGGCTGTCTTTCAGAACGGTGAATATCCCATCACCCGGCGATTATTTGTGATTGTCAAACAAAACGGTCAAAGCAGCGATCGGCAAGCAGGAGAAACCTATGCCAACTTGCTGCTGACAAAGCAAGGTCAAGACTTAATCTCTAAAGCTGGATTTGTTAGGATTCGATAATTAATTTTGGTTAGTGGATAGTGGTTAGTAGTTAGTGGTAAATTCTTTACCACCACTTACGAACTACGAACTACGAACTACGAACTAATGTACACACGTGCCATGGCACATCTGGTACAACTACTAACTACTAGCTACTAACTACCAACAATGGTAATTTACTATGTCACAAAAGCATGAAACGCCAATTTTGGTATTGACCTTATTAATCACTGCCGGGCTAATCGCGGGCGGGTTTTGGTGGTTTAACAACAAAATAAACTTTAATTTCAATCCAGCTACCAATACTCAACCCGCAAATCCCAATCTTAATACTACCAAACCAGAAGCCAGTGGCAAAACTTTCGCTTCCGTGCCAAATGTCCCTACGGGATTGTTCAACTATGGAGGTAGTACTTCTTGGGCGCCGCTGCGACTTACAGTCGATTCGGCAATTCAAGCGGCGCGACCAGAATTTCGGTTGCGTTATGTAGAACCCAGTAGTGGTACTCCTGGTTCTGGTACGGGTATTCAGGCGTTAATTGATGGTCAACTTGCATTTGCCCAATCATCCCGACCAATCTTAGACGAGGAGTTAAATCGTGCCAAGCAGCGTGGGTTTACTTTGCAACAAATTCCTATAGCAATAGACGGTTTGGCGGTAGCAGTAAACCCCAATCTTAAGATTTCAGGACTAACAGTAGATCAACTAAGGTCTATTTACACTGGCCAGATCAATAATTGGAGCGAACTGGGCGGCCCCAATATTCCAATTAAGACATACTCTCGCCGCATCAGTGATGGCGGTACCGTAGAACTATTTGTGCAAGACATCTTGGGCAATCAAGCTTTTAGCTCAAATGTGGAGTTTGTTTCCACTACCACCCAAGCGCTACAAAAAGTGGCTGCTAGTCCTGGTGGCATATACTACGCTTCTGCCCCAGAAGTTGTTCCTCAATGTTCAATCAAGCCCTTGCCGTTGGGGCGAAGGCAAGGGCAATACGTTCCTCCTTACCAAGAACCATTTGTCCTCCCTTCTGAATGTCCTGGTAAACGGAACAAGTTGAACATTGAGGCTTTCCAATCAGGAAAGTACCCGATTACCCGTAATCTGTTTGTGGTGGTCAAACAGAATGGTCAAACCGAGCAGCAAGCGGGTGTTGCTTATGCCAACTTACTGCTGACTGAACAGGGGCAGGAATTGATTTCCCAAGCAGGGTTTGTCAAAATTCGCTGACCCTATTAC
>JANZYY010000686.1 GCA_026419705.1 Fischerella sp. | reverse complement strand
GATATGTTTTAGTCCAGAGTAATTGACCTCTGGTTTCAGGTTTGAGACTTACAGCCCATATCTGGCAGTTATCAGGGGTACCCCAACTTCCCATGATCATGTACATTTCATCTGGAAAGTTTGCCTGAATAAGCAGTACATCATCAGGGATAACACCAAACACGCTGGCAGTAGGAGAAGTCGTTGGCACAGACACGTTCCAAGAGTAAGAAGTACTTCCATCGATTACTTTTCCTACAGGTCGCCACATTTCAGCCCACGCACCTATTCCTGTTGGGTCTCCAGTAAGCTCGGGTGCAGCAGTATTATTCCATAAAGCCAGCCTGTTATTCTGAGCATCAAAGACGTATCGGACTATCTCGCCTTTTGAGGTATAAGCAGTAGTTCCAGATGGAACGTTGGTTATGTTAAATAGCCAGTTGCCCGTTTCAGGTTCATAAGCCATCCATGTTTCCACTGCTGGACCAAAAAGACCACCACTACTTTCCACTGCCCAGAGATATGCGATGGTACCGTGCTGATTACGGGTTTCGTAATCGTAGATTTGCCCAAATGTTGGATTTATCACATATTTGTGTGTCCATATTCGTTGCCCAGTTTGTAGATCTACACAAGCATAACCGCCCGCTCCAGAATAAATGGATCCCATTAACGCTGTGGAACCTGCGTCGTTACTTAAGGGTAGTGGGTAGTACAGTTTTCCTTGAATGATGATTGGGTTGCTGAATTTGCCTTCGTAAGACATGCCTGTATAGTAAGTTACTCCGAGAATAGATGTAGATGTCCCGCCAACAACTCCTCCGTTTTGGAGTGGAATTGTCCACATGACGTGGGGGCTGCTAGGCGCAATTCCATCGGGTTGAACATTGGCGACAATTTGTGGACTACTCAACCAGTTTGATGCAACGGCTGCCCAATTGGTGTTCTGGCCTTCAATTGGACGACTCCAGTAGCGTGTTGGAAGCGGATAATCGCCCATTGCAACTATTTGTTCTCGTTGTACAGTGAGGAATGTTGTGGCACTGCTAGGCAGATAGGTATCGTTTGTATAGACGTTGGGCACTGGAGGACCGAAAAGGCTAGCTATCGGCTGGGTCCAAGTATATGTTTGACCTGGGAATTCGAATTTAAATGTGTAAGTGCCGACTTGAGTTGGTGTGTACAGCATATACTGCGACGATGTTGTGTCTTGGACCACTGTGAATGTTTTTACTTCTGTTGTTCCATCAGGTTTCGTGATGGTGAGTTTGTAGTCATGGAACCTAATGTCGTTACTGGCGAGTGCACCGGGCAGAACTTTATCAAGCCAGAATGTAATGAAAACTTGTTGGTTAACGCCTACAGGATTTGGTGCAACCTGAATGTAAGCAAATGTTGGAATTTGCCACGCCGGTGTGTGAGCTTTAACAGTGGGAAAAGCAACGAAAAGAGAAGCAAAAGTTATAGTAAGCAGAATAATTGCCGTGGCTGCAGACATTTTTAGATTTGCTAGACCAAGTTTCTTATACATCTTTTTTCACTCCATAATTTTTGTTTTGAAGCAAATAGTGTCAAAAGTTTTTAAAAACTAGCGACGGCTAGCTGCACTAACACAAAAATTAAGTTTTAAAGATTAATAGAAATAATGAAACAATATTGGAGAGGGGAAACTGACTACCCAAGACTGCCATGAAACATTAACAAGACTTGGCCTCACCAAACTACAAACTGAAGTTTACCTCGCTCTCACCAAGCTATCTGAGGCAACTATAAAAACAATTGCGTTTAGCAGCAAAATAGACAGGGCACATGTGTACCAAGTAATCAATAGACTCCAAGAAATCGGTTTAGTTCAAAAAATCCTTGCAACACCAAATCGCTTTAAAGCAATTTCTTTACAAGAAGGAATGGAAATCTTGCTTACGCGTAAAGCTAAAGAGTTCACTGAAATTAAAGAAGAAACAACAAAAGCAATACAAAAAAATACAACAACACAAAATAGAAGATGATCTTCAAAACAGCGAAGACCAATTTGTGCTCATACCTGGAAAAGAAACACATAACCGTGAATTTATTAAATTATTTAAGAATACTCAAACAAGTTACGATGGCATTTTTAGCCGCCAAGAGGATTTCTGCTGGTATATGCTTAAAGAGAGAGAAGACGGAAAAGACGCTGTGTCTATAATGCTCTTAGAGAGGGGTGTAAAAATTCGAATTGTCGTTTGCAATCCAGAGAATAAAAAGTTACCAAGAGAAGTATCAAGAATTTTCAGAAACTTAAATAGGAAAGGCAACTTGAGGATAAAAATTGCAACATGTACTGCCCCTATGTTTGGGATAATTGACAATAAAGCAATATTCATGAATATTGGACCTGCGCATGAATGGATGGAAAAACCAAGCTTATACTCAACAAATCGATGCCTGGTAGACATGGCAAAGGGTTATTTTGAGAAAATATGGCAGACTTCTGAACGAGAGCTATGGGGGAAAGAATTAATAAAGAATGAGTGAAACAACAGGAAAAGAAAAAGATGTTGCAAGTTTAGGGTTGCCATTTTTCTATGAGATATTTGGGAATTTCGCTGCTATCGCGTGGTCCAACCTGAACTTTCCAGCCGCTGAGTTCCTCGATTTCGCCGCTGATGCGGGAAGCTTTGCCTGGGATGATTAG
>JANZYY010000685.1 GCA_026419705.1 Fischerella sp. | reverse complement strand
GAAGATGGGGGAGTGGGAGAGTGGGGGAGTGGGGGAGTGGGAGAGGGGAGTGGGAGATTAGTAAACCACTAACTACTAACTACTAACCACTAACCACTAACTGATTTGCTAGTGTTACCCATTGCTTAACGCTGAGTTCTTCAGCGCGAGCTTGGGGATTTATTTCTAATTGTTCCAGTAATTGGGTCAAGCGATCGCGTTCTACAAGTGATTGCAAATTATTTCGTAACATTTTACGCTTTGCTCCAAACCCCAATTTTACCAAAGTCTCTAATTTTTGTGGGTCACTAGCTGCTGGTTCTATTTTCCGAGGCGTTAGTCTTACTACTGCTGAGTCTACCTTTGGTGGTGGGTAAAAGGCTTCGGCTGGTACTACACTAATTATTTCAGATTCAGCCAAATATTGTACTCGCACTGTCAACGCCCCAAACGCTTTTGAACCTGGTTTTGCTACCAGTCTTTCTGCTACTTCTTTTTGTACTAACAGAACAATTAAATCGTAAGGAAATGGGTTGGGGTTGGCAATTGTACCTAAGAGTTTTTCTATGATCGGCCCGGTGATGTTGTAAGGAATATTAGCAACTACTTTATTAGAGTTTTGGAAAGCTGGATATCCTTCCAGCAGTGATGGTATATCTAATTCCAGAAAATCTCCTTGTAAAAGTAAGAAATTTTGAGCTTGACCCAATTCCTTAACTAAATGCTCGCATAAGTCGCGGTCAATTTCGACTGCAACTAAAGATTGTACCAAGGGTAACAAACGACGAGTTAGGATACCAGTACCAGGACCTATTTCCAGGATGCGATCGCTCTGTTTTAATTGTGCGGCTGCAATAATTTCTCCAAGTGCCTTTTCACTTTTGAGCCAATGCTGAGCAAATACCTTGCGTGGTCGTATCATTTATTTTCCTCACTGCATCAATATTTTATGTTTTTATCAAAATTTGATTTCTGACTTTTTTCTTACTTTTTATTCCTACATTTTCATAAGTGCTATCGATTTGATGTGGACAAAAAATCAAAGTGATATAAATAACGTCAATGCTCCTATTGTTCAGGAAAGTCGGGAAAGCCGCGTAGAAGCTTTTATAGTACAGTTGGATAATTTAGTTTTTGATAGTTTGATAGCAACTTCAAAATTAGTGTTGTCCTATTGTACAAATAAGGGCGTAGGGAGAAATTGTCATGTCAAATAGAGAGCATCTTGCACAACTGAGACTAGGTGTATATGTTTGGAATGAACAACACAGGGAAAATTCAAATATAATTCCTCATCTCAGTAGAGCAAACCTCAATCAGGCTGAAATTAAGCTAGTTAGAACTGAATCAACAACCAGAGAAGTTCCAAAGTTTAAAGCAAAGTTATTATCTGTTCTGGTAGCAGGAGGAATAGAAGGGCTGAGGACGATGCTTAATCATCCCCTCGTTGACATTTTGATCGAGATCGTGAAAAAGTGGCTGGATAGTATTATTTAGTAAATCTTTGACAAAATAGCACTCTGGATGGAAACTCGCCAATGGTGTTCATTGCTTAACTAGATGTTTGTAGGCGTACTCTGAATTAATAGATCAACATAATTAAATGTAAAATATCTTGTATTTAATACTGACGGGCAGGATGCCCACTCCACAAGAGCTTTCATCATATTGTAGGGTAGGCTTCTAGCTCGCCCCGCTTTTAGTTTATTTATGCTTTTCTACTTAGTCAAAATGTAAATTTTTTCTCCTGTCTTATTTCTGAAATTTATGCTGATTTGATAGCAGCAAAAGGGAATTCTCTAAAATAGACGTTGCTGAACTTGGTCATTAATTATGTTTGTATACATTGTAAAGACGTAGCATTGCTACGTCTCTACACACCCGACCAATTGTCAATTCATCCGCATGATTCAGCAATGCCATAAAATAAATTGGTGGTTAAAAATTTATGAACAAAACTATAAACACCAGTAAAAGATACATATTTTCTGTAATAGTTGTGGCAGTGGTTGCCAGCTTGAGCAGTTGTAATTCTAGCCTAAACTCTGGCAGTACTGACAGCACCACTGCCAACATTACACCATCACCAATTCAAAGCGCAGCAAGACTCAATCCCCAACTTCGGAATGAGTCACCAGCATCTCAACAAAGCTCTACCGATGACGGCAATGCAGATAAAACTGTAAATGTGACCATATACATAAGTGATATACAATGTCAAGAGTTAATTCCACAAACAGTTGCGGTACCAGCACAAGAACCTGTCACTGCTGCGGTGGGTAAAATCTTAGAGCAAAGGGATAGCGCTGACTTTAGCTTCTCTGCATATCGGGTTAACCTGGAAAATGGTATCGCCACAGTAGATTTACGAATCACTCCTAATTCCCAGCGGCGAATAAGTTCTCTTTCCAGTTGTGAACAATTTGCTTTATTTGGCAGTCTTCGCAAAACTTTAACAAGCAATCCTGAATGGGGTATTAAGAATGTTCGCTTTACTGAAAAAGGCAAGGAAATTATACTTTAGGAATTTGTTGGTGGTTGTTAGTTATTTGTTGTTTGTTACCAACTAACAACTAACTAACCACAAACTCTCTTAGTAGGTTGGATATTTACCACGAAGTAATGAGGAGCATTGCGATCGCCACCAAGCCTATTCTCAATAGTTTAACCAAGTTGAGAATAAATAGATCAAGCG
>JANZYY010000684.1 GCA_026419705.1 Fischerella sp. | reverse complement strand
CGAAGTGACCTGGCTGACAGATTGGCTTTTTTGAGTAACTCCTTAGGTCCCATCATGTCGCCGTTTGATGCTTTTATGAATCTTCGCTCCCTAAAAACTCTGCCTCTTCGTATGCGAGCGCATCAAGAAAATGCTTTGCGGGTAGCTCGATTTTTGGAGGCTCATCCTAAAGTGGAACGAGTGGTTTATCCGGGGTTGCCTAGCCATCCTGATCACGAATTGGCTCGTAGGCAGATGTCGGGATTTGGTGGCATGGTTACCATGTATTTAAAAGGTGGATTGGTCGAGGCTAGGCGATTTCTTGAGCGGGTGCAGATCTTTTCTCTTGCAGAAAGTTTAGGGGGAGTAGAATCTTTGATTGAACATCCGGGAATCATGACCCACGCGAGTGTACCAGAAGAGCGTCGGCGTGAGCTAGGCATCGATGATCGTATGGTGAGATTAAGTGTTGGGATCGAGCATATTGATGATTTGTTGTGGGATTTAGAACAGGCGTTGGGGTGATTTGTATCGATATGAAATAACTTAGATGGCTTATGTCATTTTTTGTTCAAATCCTTTACTATACTAGTATTGGGGGATGGTATGCAGAAGACAGTACGAACACATAGCTCATTATTCTCAGTAATCAAGACCATGGTTAGGCTAGGGGTTTTCTCTATGCTTTGGGGTGTTAGTTTCACCGTTACCCCACGTGGCGAGTGGATGGTTTCTATGAACTTGGCTTGGGCGAACAGCCAGGGCGGTAATGGTAATAGCAATCTTAGCGGTGGAAGTTCTGTTGTGGTTGAGAACGGGCCCGCAGGTGGTGTTTCTGAACCTACTGGAGGTGCAGCGGTTGCTTCGCCCCAAGTCCCGACTCCTCCTCCACCACCTCCTCCGCAAAACTGTACCGCTAAAACTTTTAGCCTAAATTTACCGGACCGAAGAATTACCGATGTTTACAGTTTTGCTGTGCCAGCTTTGAACCATGGGGTAGAACACAAAGTTGATTGCGTCTCGGTGCCGGTGATAGATGGACATGAATATAAGTCGGGTCAAATTAAAACTTTATGTGATAATGGTGTGCTGCAGGCTCCTGAAATCAGCTGTGTGAGCGAAAATGTTGAGGCGCAGTGTAACTTGTCAATACGAAAGCAGGTCACGAAAGAGCAGTTGGTAACACTTCATGGTTCTGACTCAGCAGCTCAGGAGCTGTTTAGAGACCTCCCCTCGGGCGTAGCTCTCTCTCAAGTTGTTGAGGTGATTCCCTTTTGTAAGATGAATCGAGAGAAGGCCGGCTCTATCAGTCTTGCTTCAAGAGCCAGATATTCTGTTGAGAATTTGCCGAAGTGCTCGAGCTCAATTCAGTCAGGCATATGCTATCTCGATCCCTTATCTTTGGTGTCTTCCAGTTATACTCTACAATTTCAGATTACTGGGGAATACAGTTCCTTAAAAAACAGCTCTGGTGGCGATGTGGAGTCGCGTCTATTTCTATGGAACAAAAGTCAGGATCAGGATCGATCCACTAATGTTGGAGATATAAAGTTTCATTTTCAATGGCGACTAGCTAATCAGTGGAAAAGTGAGCAATTTACCTCTCTTGATGCGGTTTCTATCTCCTCCTCTCCTGCAGAACCCTCTGCATGTCGCTTGACGGTTTCTGGAACAATCTCGAGTTATACAGAGACTAATCCGCCTAAAGTTAAAGTTACTAATGATGTGTTGGTTTTCACCCCAGTACTCCTCGGCGGTGAAGGAGGAAATTCTAATGTTGAAATAAGTTTTGCAGGTGGTCCCTCTGCCACGGGAGTATGGGGATCAGCTCCAGCTGGAGTGGAGTCCACGGTGACTGCCAATATAAAAACTGCTTCTGGTAAGCAGTTTTCTTGTAGTTTGACTGTGATTCCGCAAGCTCGAGCAGCTGCAGTAAGATTGAGGGGCTATTCCGATTGCGCGTATTTCAATGCGTTGAGAACATATTACTTTTTAGATCCGTCAGGAAGAGGCTATCAAACTTCGCCTTTGAATCTTCGATTACCTGGTAGTGACGCTATCTATGGACAGAGGTCACCAGAGGTGCCATTTGCGGGGATGCTGAACGTGGCGGCTGCTTTCAATCGCGAGATCGTGATGACAGCTAATGGAAAAGTAACCATGCCTCCAGTTGATAAACGGGCCTATTCAAAAATTGTGATTGTTGCTCGTAAGTTTGATCCAAAAGCACCACACAGTGTAGGCAACGCGCTGTTTTATGGCTTGGTTGATCCCAACGACTATGCTGTCACCCAAATGTTTAAAATTGGCAACGCTTCAGCCAGTGCGGAGGAGTCTATTGTATTTCAGGCTTATCTCGCCGCAGCGCAGGTTCAAAATATGCGAGATTTTCGAGGATCTAATCAAGCGGGCTTTTTGCAATATTATGAGTTCGCCTCCGCTACCCAAAACGGAATGCCCTATGACAAGTTGATTCCATTTGTCAATGAGAGCTGTACGTCCATTTTTCAAATCAGCCCCCCAGTTCGTAGTGATAAGCCGTTACCCAATGAACTTAAGAGTGTGAGCCAGTGTTTATTCTCTAGACCTTTCAAAGTTGCCGATTTAAACTCTGGGAGAGTCGATCTTAGTCTAGTTTATATAACCCCTGAACCTGTCTCTTATACACATCT
>JANZYY010000683.1 GCA_026419705.1 Fischerella sp. | reverse complement strand
CAGAATATATACAATGCTACCCTATTACTTTGGGGCAGGGTTTGAATCAATTTAAACGCCTCGGGGTTGAGGGCGATCGCCCCGAATACAAGTTCCCAAAATCTGTCGAGGGCGGTCTGTGTCATGGTAGATGCTTGAACAAGCCAGCTCGATTAGCCAGCTCAATTATTGCAAATGATTTAGTTTGACTCATTTTAATTGTAAATAATTAAACCCTTACGAAATTGGAAATCAGAGCCTCCAGCTCCAACCAGATTAAACCTGGTGTGGAAGATATGAGACTGGAGCGTTTGTGCGATCGCTGCTTCCGATTGATTCTACTAAAATCTTGGCATCAGCTTTTGCAGCAAAACCAAGTATGAACAGCGAACCGGTACCCCAAAATTTTTCTTCATCTGGGCGATCGCCATTTCAAAAATGGTGGGCGCTATTGAGTGTGGGGTTGGGCTTCACGATGTTTGCGCTCAATAACTCTATCGTCAATATCGCTCTACCTAGCATTACCAATGCCTTTGACATTGATTTTGCTACTGCTCAATGGGTAATTGTTAGCTATTTAGTAGTTCTTACTGCTTTGCTGTTAAGCACCGCTCGTTGGGGTGATATGTTAGGCAGGCAGAAATTATTCCAAAGCGGTTTGCTTCTGTTTACTACTAGCTCATTGCTGTGTGGATTGGCTCCTGGAATTGTCTGGTTAATTAGCTTTCGAGTAGTGCAAGGACTCGGTGCTGTGTCGATCGCTGGCTTGGGAGTGGCTGTTGTTACAGAGCTATTTGGCACCAGTCCGCAATCTGGACTTGCACTTAGCCTTGTCGCGATCGCGCTTTCTCTTGGATCGGTGTTTGCTCCTAGTATTGGTGGCTTCTTGGTGGCGCAAGCAGGTTGGCGGGCGATTTTCTTAATGAATATCCCGATCGGAGTTATTGCTATTTTTTTATTCACTCGCTGTGTTCCACATTCTCAGGTTCAGCGCCATCCCTCACAAGATTTTGATCGATTGGGATCTATTCTTCTGGCGGTAGTGATGGTTAGCTTTTCATTTGGCGTGGGTGAAGGGCAAAAGCAGGGATTTGACAGTGCGATCGCTGTCATTGCGTTTGCCATTGCTGTCATCAGTTTAATTATGTTTGTATGGGTTGAGTCTCAGATCGAACAGCCAATTGTTGACCTATCTTTGTTTCGTAACCCCATCCTCAGTATGAATTTGTTGACAATGGTGGTGGTGTACGTCGCGATCGCATTTCGGCTGTTTATTGATCCGTTCTTCCTAGAATTGGCACTGAAGTATCCAATCGACCGGATAGGACTGGTGATGATGACCTATCCCATCACTAATGCCATCATTGCACCCATATCAGAACGTTTAGTCGATCGGTTTGGCAGCCGTTTTCTCATTCCTATTGGTCTAATGTTATTGACGTTTGCATGCATACTGGCTAGCACCTTTAGTACCCAGTTAACATGCTGGGGTTACATTATCAGGGATGTGGTGTTGGGCATAGGATTGGCAATGTGGCGAACTCCCAACAATAGCGACATCATGAGCAACGTTCCTCCAGATCGACTCGGCGTTGTTTCAGGTTTGTTAAACGGATCCTCAATGGTCGGACAAACGATCGGAACAGCGCTTGCATCAGCTCTATTTGCAACATTTGCTTTCAGTAGCGCTCAGCTACCCCCTACAACCCCGCCTGCATCTATTCCGCCCCAAGCGTTCGTCTTTGCCATGCACTGGACATTTTTGTTTGTAGCGGTTCTACTCGGTATTACAGTTATTTGCAATAGCTGGTTTCAAATTACCAAACGCCCGCCCACAAAACTTTCCAATATACCTTTTCCTAAACCTTAATCAGAAGATTGGTCAGCTCCCCGACTTGTTGAAGAAATCCGGACTCTCATAACCCATAGTACTCTGGCAACCTAACTTTGAATAGTAAACTAACGGCGTTGCTGAATCGCGGTATGAATCTGGATGACCAGACGCCATATATCGCGTCTGGTCAATGGTTTTGGCATTACGCAAAATAATTTTCATACATGAAATCAGCAACGCCAAACTAACGAACCACATGGACGCGCAGCGGCTGACCGCAGGTTTAGGACACATAGACGCGTTCACGGTCACCTACGGAAGCCACCCCGTGTCTATAGTGTAATATATAACACAAACAGCCCAGAGGCTTTTGTGCAACAAATCTATTGCTGATATTGTTGCAAGTTAGAGATGTTTTCTGGAATTGGTCGATTTTGACCCCACTCAATTAATTGCATGAGTACGGACATGGGAAGCTTCGCTCTGGAGGCGGCGACTTGTCTGGTTTTTCCTTGACGCAACAAAGCGATCGCGTCTTGGCTTCTTCTCCATGTCCTGCTGTAGGGTTTGATCTTACCTTCGCGTCTTGCTATCACTAACCCACGCACCACAGCATTAGCATCGTCAATTGACTGTTCTAAAAGTGACTGTTTGGAATCATTAACTTCTGGGATTGAGGGTGAACTAGCTGTAATAGAGGTGTGTCGATCAACAGGTTTGACTCTAGCAGCAGGTAAACTAGAGGGTGTAGTTGTGACACCACGTTTGTTTAACGATCTACTGGGTGTGGTTGACTGGTCTCCAGTCATAGAATATTGGTTTGGAATCCCGGTACTACTAGACCTTGTCATCCTACCAACAGCACTAGCAGG
>JANZYY010000682.1 GCA_026419705.1 Fischerella sp. | reverse complement strand
CTACTAACTACTAACTACTAACTACTAACTACTAACTACTAACTACCTTGGCCCCATTCCCACAGCACCAGCATAAATGGCGCGATCGCCCAATTCATCTTCAATTCGCAGCAAGCGGTTGTATTTTGCCACCCGTTCGCTGCGACAAAGGGAGCCGGTTTTGATTTGACCAGCACGGGTGGCGACGGCAAGATCGGCAATTGTCGTGTCTTCTGTTTCGCCAGAACGATGGCTGATCGCTGAGCGGAAACCGTTACGAGTGGCTAAATCAATCGTTTCCAAGGTTTCGGTTAATGAACCAATTTGATTGAGTTTAATCAAAATTGCGTTACCAGCTTTGAGGTCAATGCCCTTTTGCAAACGAGTAGCGTTGGTGACAAACAAATCATCACCTACTAACTGCACGCGATCGCCCAATTTTTGAGTGAGTAATTGCCAATTCTGCCAGTCTTCTTCGTGCAAGCCGTCTTCAATCGAAATAATGGGGTATTGGTTTACCAACTGAGTAAGATAGTCAATAAACTCACCAGGAGAGTGGGGTTTACCATCATAGACATACTGACCATCTTTGTAAAACTCACTAGCAGCAACATCTAATGCCAAAGCCACTTGCTCTCCTGGCTTATACCCAGCTTTTTCAATCGCAGCAATCAGTAATTCCAAAGCCACTTGATTTGACTCTAGATTAGGCGCAAAACCACCCTCATCTCCCACACCAGTCAGTAAACCCTTTTCATCCAAAACCTGGCTGAGAGTGGCAAATACCTCTGCACCCCAACGCAAAGCTTCCCGGAAGGAAAAAGCCCCAATGGGGACAATCATAAACTCTTGAAAATCGACATTGTTTGCTGCATGAGCACCGCCGTTAATTACGTTCATCAACGGTACAGGTAACAAATTTGCTAAAGGTCCACCCAAATAGCGATACAGGGGAATATCTAAAGACTCAGCACCAGCTTTAGCTGCTGCTAGTGAAACTGCCAAAATCGCATTAGCACCCAGATGGGATTTGTTCTGAGAACCATCCAGGCTAATCATCGTGCGATCTAGAAGTTCCTGATTCAAGACATCCATTTGTAATAACTTTGGAGTAATTATCTCCTTGATATTTTGTACAGCCTTGAGTACACCTTTACCTCCGTAACGATTTTTGTCACAATCGCGGAGTTCGTGAGCTTCAAAAGTACCAGTAGATGCTCCACTGGGAACCTGTGCCAGTCCTATGATACCGTTGACCAAATGCACTTCTGCTTCTACTGTTGGTCTGCCCCGTGAGTCAAGAATTTCGCGGGCAACAATTGCTTCAATGGCAGTATCAATCATCTATGTCTTTTTCCTTTTTGAGTGTTTTCCTACTGCTGAACACAAACAAATCAGTGGTTGACCCGACGATCTAGCATAGGCTGTAGAAGGTATGGTTGAGACAGAGATTAAGGAAGATTTTTACTCCAGGCACCAAGGAGTTATTGGTTTGGTTTGTGCTCGCTAACTACTAATACCACGTGAGTTCGACGCAACTAAAAAAACAGCAGGAGGTAGAGCAGGTAAGTCTTTGGGGTAAATGTCGAGCGAAGGTTTTTGAGGCAGATAAGTATAAGCACGATTACCAGCCATCAAGTTGACCAAAAAGTTGAAAACACTTCGATGTCGAGAATGTTCAATTTGACACAGATTTTTCAGGTGGTCATTAACCGACTCAATCACGGCACGCTTACGTAAAAGAATTTTATCAATGAGTTTTACCAAGCGGTTTTTCATGTTCTTTTTAGATTTAGTAACTAACTGTAATCCCCGTTCGTATAACTCTTCAAAAAGTTTTTGTGAAATATATCCTCTGTCTCCAAATAGTTTACCAATCAAGTCTTGAATCATATCTGGGACTGGCACTCGGTCATCAACATTGGCAGGAGTCAGTTGGAATGCCAGCAATTCTCCACAGTCATTAATAATCAAATGTAGTTTAAATCCCAAGTGCCAGCCAACAGAATTTTTGCCCCATTTGACCAATCCTTTAAAAACTTTATGGGCATGTGCTCGACAATTATGACAAACATTTATCGGGGTTGAATCGATCAAACTAATCTCTGTGATCTCGATCATAAATTTGTGTAAAAAATAACATAATAACATCAAGCACCACGGCATCAATTCAACGAATCTAGTGTAACTAACCAGATTTGGAAATGCGCTACGCCAACCCGGAACTATATGCAGTGTGTAGAACTCTTTAAATGTTCGGTACCTGCAGCCATGAAATGCGATCGCTATTGTTATGACCTCACTTAAATGCATTCGGGAAGTGCTGCGACGCTCTCCAGTCATTGATGGTAGTTGTGGTACTTGTTGCCATCAACGCTCCCACGATGAACAGAAATCGTCTACATCACAAAAAATTTGCGTTACATCTAGGCGAGATACAATTGTGGACATAGCTGAGACACTCTTGAATTTTTCTTCTAATTCCAGTCTCAGCTTTTTTTGTACCTTTTTAAACCCGTCGAACTCACGTTAATTGACATACTTGAATTAGCCTACTTTAGCAAAAACAGGTCACCCCTCATCTGAAAGAATTAGGATGAAGGCTGGCATAAATTAAATAATGACTGGTGGTTTGCCAAAGCAACTTTGCGGGGTTTGTAGTTGGCGCTTTAACGCTGAAGCGCTAACTACAAACAATACTTACCCAGCAATTTAGGTTTGG
>JANZYY010000068.1 GCA_026419705.1 Fischerella sp. | reverse complement strand
GTACCAGGATCTCTGCTTGCTGATTGACCGTTTCTCTTCATGAAATCTTGCAGTGCTTCCCATTTAGGAGACGTCTTTTGGTTGAGATGCTCTAGAGCACCCCAAGAACCCCATTTACTGGGTGTACCGATATCAGAGAAGTTGACAAATAAGCTACCGTTGGTGAGTTTATCCCATCCCTGTAAATAATCCCTGTATAATTGCCCCATGCGGGGATCGCGGTTCGCAGCAATGAGTAAATCTGTAATTGCCTGATTATTCTCTACGCCTTGTATGCCAACAAGATGCTGTCCTCCTTCATAGGCTGCTATGTCCACATCGTATTTTTTAGTGATGTCAACTTGCTTGCTGATGTTGTCTAACGTTTGGGGTAATTCGGTCTTGTTCAAGTAGTCAAAGACTTTACTCAAACCACCATCTGACTCTTTTGTCCAAGCCTCGACTTCTGCTTGTTTATCTGGACCAACACTTAGAGAAACATAAGGAGCGATCGCCACTGTATCTACCGTGAAATTTGGATCGTAAGCCTTCACCTTTTCCATCAACTGCTCGGTGATCCAAGGGTTAGCAGCCTGCGAACCGAGTACCGTGACCACTCTATTGCTGTCTTTGCCAAACACATTATCCCAGAGATCGCCTATCTGTTCTGTGCGGCGACTGTGCCAATCCATCCAGTCACCACCTAACTTCTGCCCTTGCTCTTGTGCCCATTGATGTTGCTGGAATTGCCCATTCCAAACTTCGTTGGAATATTCCACGTAAGCCTTGAGGTTAGGATCGAGCTTTTCCTTGACTATTTTGGCAAAGTTGGTGACATATTCATCCGTCGCTTGGTGAGGAATAGTAAACCAAGGATTAGCACCAGTGCGGTTTGCCAAATCAACCATTACTTCAACAGGTACACCTTTAACCTCGTAGGTAGCATCTGAAGTTGT
Organism: Fischerella sp.; assembly: GCA_026419705.1. Classification (GTDB taxonomy): domain Bacteria; phylum Cyanobacteriota; class Cyanobacteriia; order Cyanobacteriales; family Nostocaceae; genus PCC9605. The sequence goes on along the minus strand of JANZYY010000068.1, from coordinate 13,110 downwards.
AGGACGGTTCTTCCAATCTCCCTGATCGGAATTGTTTGTATCCATCCAGTCCATGAATCGCAAGGTTGAAAAATTATCTACTTTATCTACAAAAGTAGGATTAAAAGGCTGAGTCTGGTAGTTTTTTTCTAGGGCTTCTGGAATAACACGGATGTTGCGGATATAATCACCAGTACCTTTGGGATCTGTTTCGGTAAGTTTGATATGGATGCCCATATCAGAAGGATTAACATCAATGACATCCCGACCAGGCTTAGAAGCACTTATATCTTGCTTGGCATCAAACCCATACTCTAGCTTGCCTTCGCCATCATACAAAACTACATATCTGCCACCAGGATAGTTTTGTTTTACTCCGGGCGCAGGAGAAATCCGATTCAATACTACTCCAACTTGGTCGTAATCAGCATTTGGATCTCCTGGCTTGGGCAAGGATTTTACCCATCCATTCTCATCTAGGTTTAATTCGCTTGCTTCTCCTGTATTCCATGAATTGGAATTTTGTGTAATCCATTCACTAGCCGATTTGAAGAGATCTACAAATGGCATTTGGCTAGACCAGTGAGCAATTCCACCTAGATTTGTACCTAAAGTATTTGCCATAATTGTTGTTCCTTGAATCAAGTCACCTCAGCTGGTAGACATCTCAAAACTCACACAGCTGAACAAAGTGGGACAATGGGCATAGGGGATAAAGATTATGAATTATGAATTTTTCAGCATTCAATATTCATAATTTTCATCTATTCCCAATACCCGATTCTCAATTTCCACTTTCTAGTTACGCAGTCGGAACCCCACCCCGATTAAAGACTGACACCAAAGGTTTCCTCTCTAAATGCAGAGTGGGGTTAAAGTGTGCTATATCCAATGGCAAACTGCTATGGATATCAGAACATGAAATTATTAGCAGTTAAACTGGATGGATCGGTGTTTTGCAACAACATACACTTCTCTAATCCTCCAGATTTTCCATTCCAATCCATATTTAGGCTAACCACTGTATCAGCACCAACTGGTTCCAACTTGATACGATCGGAGAATCTGTTGGATTTACGATCGCCCCCACCTGGCATCATGCCACGCATATCAATCACATCTTGACTGGGTTCAAAATCGGTAATGATGTCTCCTTTGTCTTTCATGCTTTTAAACACGAAGCGATCGCTTCCTGAACCGCCTGTCATCTTATCTTGTCCTACACCACCAGTAAGGCGATCGTTTCCATCTCCTCCATTGAGTAAATCGTCACCTTTACGGCCCCACAGCTTGTCATTACCTTGACCGCCAGTCAAGATATCGTTATTATTTCCTCCCTTGAATTCTCGATCGCCTGAGCCATTTTTAAGGGCATCATTGCCTTTATTGCCACCAGGGATAGTATTATTTCCTTTGTCGTCGGGGAGGGTGTTTTTAGAATCTGTATCGCCTGTTGTAGTGGTACCTTTGTCGTCGGGGAGGGTGTTTTTAGAATCCGTGTCTTTAGGAAGGGTGCTGTTATCGGTTCCTTGATTAGTGTCAGAAGTAGGTTGAGATGGTGAATTAGCAGAACTTGGTATGTAGCTAGCAGGGTTAGTATCTCCACTACCAAAAAGCTGACCCCAATAGTTGTTATGAAAACCAACGCCAAGCTCTGTAAAATCTGGGTTAAGAATATTCGCCCGGTGTCCAGGGCTATTCATCCAAGCTTGAACAACCTGTTCTGGTGTTTCTTGACCTGCTGCGATGTTCTCTCCCATTGTTTGAGCTTCATAGCCAACTGCCTTAGCTCTGTCCCATGGTAAAGAGCCATCTGGTCCTGTATGACTCAAAATACCCCTTTCTGACATCTCTTCAGCATACTTGTCAGCAGCATAGTCCAGCTCAGCATTTCCTTTTAGAGGTTGAAGACCAGCCTTAGCTCGTTCTTGGTTAGTGAGTTCAAGAACTTGTTTTTCAAATGTTGCATTGTCTGGTGCCATTAATCTGTCCTCACAAAGATTTGTTTGCATGAATTCAGCAGAGATCGCAACTCTGCTGCAACTTTGGTAGAAGCAAACCTGAAGAGAAATGAGTAAAAGTAGTGAGAGCCTGCAGGAAAGAAGCTTTTATCGCAGGTCTGTTGATTTGCATCGGCTTTGGCGATTAGATTCAGCTCAATGGCTTCACAAGCAGGTAGAGGTCTCAATGACGTCTGTGTCTTTTGGTATTTCTTGTTTTAGGGGTTCTTTCTCTGTAAAAACTGAACTTTTAGAATTAGTACTCATCAAGCCCTCGATCCATGAAATTTACGAACGCGTTCTAGAAGACACCCCACACTCTCCAACAGAATGTGAGTTTCGGTCGAATTAGAACGTTGGATTGTAGGGGTATATTTGCAGTTAGTTAGAATTACCCCTAAATTGAAAGCAGTTTGCTACTACTTTGCTTTCTTCAGAGTTAAGCAGGTGTAAACAAGTATCTCTACAAAAAATTAGATACTTGCTAAACCTCAGGATTCGGATGCACACCTGTATACGCGCACACCGTTACGTAATTTGCTTTTAACGAGTATATCAGCCTGAAGAATTTTTTGTATACACAAAAAATAAAAAAGTCCTTTTGTTTTAAAGAAAAGTTAAAGTATTACTTCAAATACGTATATAAAAATAATGTCTGAATTAACGCTTTAAAAGCTGTTATTTTGATAAAATCGATGCTAATCAGCATGTCAGAATACCTTTAAAAATCAAATAAAAGAATTATTTTATACTAAAAATTAAGTCAGAAATACCAAAGATTGCTGAGATAAGTTATTTTTTAGAATTGCTCAAGATTGAATCAAAGATGGTAAGTAAATTTTTAGAGTATTTTTATTGACTAACATATACATATTATCTGCATGGCAGTTAACTGCGTTTTTATTGATAAAACAAGGATTTATCTAGTATATTAGGTAATTAAATGTACTTTTATTTACATAAATATTTGATAGGCGCGATCCAGATGCCCGAATTTTTCAAGAAGTCGAGAATCTAGTGGGAAGGGTTAACTGCTCCATTGACTCAAGAATCCCCCATTTTTCTAAAAAAGGTATGGTTGCAGCCACAGCAGTTACTTGAGATAAAACAGGATTCCAATTCCCACGATCGCCACGACTGCACCTGCGATCGCTCTCCAGGTAACTTTCTCTCCTAACCAAATCGCGATAGGAATAATAAACACTGGACTAGTCTGTAGCAGGGTAGAAGCAACTCCTGCAGTTGTCAATTTTAGTGCCAGCTGCTGCAACCAAATTCCTAAATAAGTGCCGCAAAAAGCTGCAAAGAAAATTGCCAGTACCACCCGTGAAGATTGCCAGTATCCTGTCATCCCATCTGTTTGCTTCTTTCCCACCTTTTCTAAGGATACCCATAATATCAGAATCATTGTGCCTGCACTCAACCGCAGCAAAGCTGCCCACAAAGGGCTGATACTGGTATGAGTGAATGCTGCACGAGAAAAAACAGCTCCTATGGCATTTGCCATTGCTGCTAACACTCCCAAGCCAATTCCCTGCTATAGGTGCGTTGTCAAATCATTGCTTGTTGTATCAGGAGTACGCTCTGTTACCACCCAAGCAACGCCCAAAATTGTCAGCAAAATTCCACACCACGCGTTGATATTGAGCTTCTCCTGAAGAAAAATCACTCCTCCTATAGCTGTCATTGGCGGCGCAAGGGTTCCCATCAGCAAGGCACGACGCGCCCCCAAAGTATTGATGCTGGCAAAGAAGACTGTATCTCCTAAACCGATACCTACTACACCACTGAGGAGGATTAAAGATAGGGGAACAGGGGCAATGCTGGGAAATAATTCGCCATTAATGAAAATGGTAAGAAAAAGGAAGGCGATCGCGACTATGCCTTTTGTCAAGTTTAGTTGCAGCGGTGGGATGCGCTCTCCTAAACGTCCATACACTACAGATGCTATAGCCCACAAACAGGCGGCAGACAATGCTGCTATTTCACCTTTAAGACCTGTTAATGGCAATATTAACAAAATATTAAAAATAATATGTACCCCTTTTCAAACACTAAAAATCTTTCATATTTTTAAGATATATACCTTTATAAACCTTAGCACTCAATGCTTATCACTGCTAATTATTGATGAATAAGCTTTAGCACTTAAACTAATAGAGTGCTAAGAATTTCATCAAGTTTAATCTTGGTGAAAGGGGTATCAATAAGACTGGCTTCAAATGAATTTTCAGCAAATTTTTACCATCGTTTAACACAGTCAAAATAGTATGCAACTTATTAATATGTGGGATGACTAAAATGAAATACACTTTTGATATTGTTGGGGTATCTCAAGTTCTACATTTTATCAGCCACCAACAGCAGACTTTGCAAAAACCACAGCACCAAGGAGTGGAGTATGTGACAACACATAAGTGTACGCTGGATGCTTTCATCAAATCTGTAGAACCAGTACCATCGAAGTGGGGTTGGGATCAAGATGAAGTTGTCGGTACAGTAATTGATTTTTGGATGAAAAACCCAGAGAGTATTCGTTATTGGAAAGCACGCCTAAATGATGCTGGCAAAGATAATTTGTTAGTAGCAAGAGTAGCAGATATTAATGCTTTAAAAGCAGAGTTGGAATATCTGTTAGCTTATTAATTTTTATTAGCTGTTTATTTTTAGCTACCAATCAACAATTATGTCTTAATAACTACTTAACTTTGGGTTAAATAATGATTGGCTAAAGCGGACAATGGCAATTAACCTTTGCCATGATTGAGATTGTGTTTGTGAAAAGACCCACAGAACCTATAGGGGCGGGTTTAGCAGATAAATTGTCAGTTCAACTTACATATTTTACATGTTATTCATAAAACCCGTCCTTAAAAATGCAAACTTTAATTTCCTGTTTTGTGGTGAAAAGTAGAGAATGTATTACCGTGGCGTCTAATTGTACCGCTCCACTGATAACATTGGCGAAAAGGTGAATCTTTCTTGCTAGGATAGTAGCGACTAAAAAGCAAGTGAATCTCATCTCCAGGCTTAACTTTCACGGGATTTTCAACTGGTAAATAGCAGTGCTTCCAACAGTCAGAAGTAGTGTGAGCAGCAATATTACATCCTGATATATCTAAAATAACTGTATCAGAAAGGGTCGCGACAAAACTTCCCTTAAATCCCGTGAAAATGCCATCTGCGTTCACAGAGAAATTAAGAAAAGTTTCATAAGTTGAGCGATCGCCGTCTTCCATTTTAAATTCCTGAACTACTAGAGGTTTGCTAAGATAAGTGTTTTTAGGAAGAATAGCGTCATAGTAAAGATTAAACTGACTTTGAATCGCAAGTTGCTGTAAAAGACGTTCCAAACTATAGTTTTTATTCAGACTTTTGATATTTTTTGACTTGATTTGTTGATGAGCTTTGATTGAACTGACGGGGACTAGCTGACTGTAAACACTAGACGGTAACATATTTCCTTCTTTTTTGAGAAAGCGCTTACGCGCATCTTGAAGGATGGGTACAAAATCCTCATTATCAGCAAGGTTTCCCAAAATTTCAGAAACAATCACATCAACTCGCTCAGGGAGATTGACATCATAAGAAAGAGCATTGAAAACTTCGTATTTACCTGAGAAGCCTGCTTGATTAAATCTTTGAACTGCCAAGGAAAGTATATTTTCGTTGACATCAATAGCATATAAATATTTTGCCCCTGCTTCTAAAGCCCATAATCCCAGAATTCCTGTTCCTGTGCCTAAATCTAGAACAATCATCCCAGGCTTGACCACTTCTTGAATAGCTTGTTTATAAGCATTCATTCTCAGGCGATCGCCTAACATTAATTGATGAAAATCTTCATCCCACTCCATGATTGACTCAGATAGAGGGAACCAAACCTCTTCTAATTCATATTTCATAATTTTTTCCGATCTCTATTGAGGCGATAGTGTAACAAAACGCAGGCGGGCGTTGTATATTTTCGGGATGAATTTACGATCTATGACAAATACAAAATTGAATTCTTGGTGTCTTAGTGACTTAGTAGTTCAATTTTCTTCCCTCATTTATGCAACAGCCAATTTTCTAATCAACTGTCCAATAACAAACGACACGAAGTAAGAGTCGAAAAAATAAGTCAATTGCCAAACCAATTAAACCAATGACAATCAAACTAACAAACATTTCTTCGGTTTTGAGAAACCTTTGAGCAACGCTAATACGACGACCTAAACCTTCTGTCGCCGCTACTAACTCAGAGACAATAACTAAATTCCAAGCCCCTGCTATATTGACACGACAAGCATCAATGATAGTAGGAAGAATAAATGGAAAGATGACTTGCACTAAGACTTGTCTATTTTTTGCACCTAAAGTATAAGCACTTTCTAATAACTCTTTTGGCACGAATTTCACGGCATCCATAACCATAAGCGTATTAAAAAATACGCCACCGATAAAAATGAGCATGATTTTTGATGTTTCTTCTACACCTAAATACAAAATGAGTAAGGGAATAAACGCTGAGGCTGGTATGTAGCGCACAATACCAATAATCGGTTCGAGTAGCGCCCGAACACTGGCGAAAGCCCCCATTAGCAATCCTAATGGAATGGAAACAACAGCCACCAGTAAAAATCCAACCGATACCCGAAATAAGCTGAAAGCGATATCTGATTGCAAATCTCCGCTTGCTAAAAGTCTTTGATATGCACCCAAAACTTGACTGGGAGAGGGGAGAAATAGAGGTGAAATTAAACTAATGCTAGTGAGAACCCACCAGAGAAATAAAGGAACAGTAACGGACAAAATCATCAATGTCCACACTAGAAAATGAGGAATATCTTCAGCAAGACGCCAAAAAACAGTGGATGGCAACATTTTCTGAGGACGTTCACAGTAGATTGCTCGTAAATCTTCTAAGTCGTGGCTCATATTATCTGTTTGGCAGCGTCAGCTTTCACAAAGCCCCTTTAGGGGGAAGTTTCCGGTGTCCGGAACCAGGATCCAGGGAGTAGGGTGTGTTTTCAAGCCACTCCTCACGCCTCCAAAGTTTGCAGGTCCCCCATTTTCCCTGTGTGCATTGGGGGACTTTGAGGTGATTTTTCCCCTTTTTCTAAGGGGGTTTTGGGGAAATCCCAGAGGACAGAAAACAGACCCTCAAATATACCTGCAACAGGTATGAAGGATTTCTTTACCTATGTGCCTTCACTACTCTCTACCCTTTGTGCAAAGCTCTTGACGAAACGGTCGTCAAATAACTTACTCAGATTGGGTACTTGCTTAATTAGACCTGTTCCCACGAGGAATTTGCTAATTTCTTCAGCGGCATATTGTAAAGATGTCATATCTTTACCAGGACGAAATGCTTTTAAATTCTCTTTCAGTCCTAAGAGTGTCACTCCTTCCTCAAACTTTTTATATTCGTCTACGGAAACTCCGGCACGTTTTGCCATAATCTCATATGATTTTTCTGAATTAGCTGCGATGAAATCCAAAGTTTGGAACCAAGTATTAACCAAACCTTGAACATCTTGGGGATGTTCATTCAGGAATTTACGGCTGACAACCAAATGGTCGGAAATTGCACCTGGAAAATCTTTGGAACTAAATAATTCCTTGCTACCAGGACGAGACAGAGCCTTTGTGGTAAAGGGTGCAAAAACTCCCACTGCATCAACTTGTCCAGCAACGAAAGCTGCTGCGGCTGCACCTGTTTCTAATGGTCGAAACTGAATGTCAGCTTGGGTTAAACCTGCTTTTTTCAAGCCTAGTAATAATAAGAAATGGTCAACAGTTCCTTCTTCAGCAGCAACTTTTTTACCTTTGAGGTCGGCAATACTATTAATTCCTTCGCGGGCAATAATTTTGTCACTACCAGTTGAGTTGTCGATAGCTAAAACAATAACTTGGTCGGAACCTGCTGCTATGGAGCTTATGACATCGTTGAGTGTTTGTCCATTCGCATCTAGTTGACCGGCTCTGAGGGCATTGATGGAATCTAAATAAGCATCAAACCACTTCAAATCTACATTGACTTTGTTGGCTTCAAATAGCTTTTCTTCTTTAGCTACTTGCCAAGGGAAAAAACCAGCCCAAATATTCAAACCCAATTTAATTGGCGCGGATGTTACGGGTGTGGTGGTAGGAGTGCTAGACGTGGAGACTTGTTCACTTCGAGTACAACTGACGCTAACAATTAAACTGACTAAAAAGACAACTAACAAAGTAAGTAAGGTACGTAGTTTCATACAACCTCGTGGAAACACGGAAAACCGTCACCTCAGGTTAGGAATTAGCGCTCGAAACTCCTGAACTCAATTAACGCGAACTAGGCGAATTTCTGTACGTTGATTGCGTGGATCGTCAGCAGGAAATCCTGGTAGGGGCTGGGTAAAACCTTTACCTTCAGCCGTGATGTTGTGTTTAAGACCCCGCTTGCGTAGATAGTCTCGCACTTGTTCTGCTCGTGCTTGGCTGAGCTTTTGGTTAGCAGCAGCATCGCCAGTCCGAGATGTATGACCAATCACTCGTAAGGCAACTGTTTGTTCGTTAAACTCTGCTATCTCTTCAACCAATCTATTTAGGGTTTGCCGTCCTCGCTCTGTAAGCAAGGCAGAGTCAGTTGCGAATTTGACTTCTCCTTTTAATTGCAAGTTGCCGATACTAGGAGCGGTTGTAAGTTGACTGGGATGGACAGTTGCAATAGAAGCGCTAGCCTCACCTTCTAGCTTCTTAGCCAGTGCTGGATTGTCAGGGCGTACTTCCTCAATCAGATTTTTTGTATTTTGTGCGGCTTGAGCAATTAATTCAGGTCTATACAAAGCTTTTGAGTCGAAGGGAACTTCATTGAGTTTTCCTGCAAGTGTTAGCACTGCCGCAGTAGAGCGGATTCGTCTGTTTAAAGTACCGTCTGTTAGCCATTTTTGGGCTTCTACAGAAGTGAAAAAGTCAATGCCTTGCATAACTGTCACAGCATCATTGGTGGATAAATTACTTGTTTCAGTAATTTGTGCCTGTAACCGTTTCGCATCATGTATGTTGGCTTCAATCTCACGATAATAAGCTGATAAAAATTGCTCGACGACCCAAGGTTGAAATTGCAGCAGACGATTGGAGGCAACGATGATATCTACGATCATCCCTGGAGCATCCTTACTGGATAGCACCACCGTATGTCCTTGTTGCCTTGCCTGACTGATATAAGGTTCCCAAAGTACAGCAACTGCTACGTTTTCATTTGGGTCTTCTAATAACTTCCAGGCTTCGCCAGCATCAGCCACCTTCTTAATTTGAAAATCTGACAGTTTAAACGCTTCAAATTTGCTGCTCAAAACCATAGCTAGATATTCGCTGGGAGTATCGCCAGCGAAGGTAATGCTTAACCGCTGTCCTTTGGCATTTGCTTGCTGAATGAGTTTCGGTAGGTCTACCAGTGATTTTAATTTCGGATATTTTTTCGTATTCAGGATGACTGCATCGGCTCCGACTGTGGTATCCACCAGTCCGACTATTTTCCCTTGAGTTTTGTGCACCAGAAATTGATCTAAAGTCGTCAAGATAAAATCAGCTTCTCCCCTATTGAGTCTTTCAGCTAATTTACCAAAATCTAATTCCTCTTCATAACGTACATTATCGAATCCAGCTTTTTTGAGCCTTGTCTGAAAGGTCTGACTGCGAAAAGTGCTATAACCGCTAAAGTCATTACCTGAAACAATTAATTGATTTATTTTTTCTGGTTTTGAGTTTTCTTTGGTACTTGCGATCGGAGGAAAAAACTGCTCAAGCAACCAAGTGCTGATGAAAGGAACAGACAAGAGAACGACTGCCATGATCAGTATTATTGCCAATAAATTGTCTTTTTGTTTCATCAAAATACCTCACACTGAAGGTTTTACGTTAAAGTCACTAATTATGAAAGTTATGAAAGGTTTGCAGTCAGCGATTTCTCGCTCAATTTTAAGTCCTACCTACTTCCCCATCTTCCTATCAAGGTTTGTAATAAGCAGCAAGCGTGCTTAAAAATTCAGGACTAAAGTCCTGACTCCAAACTTTACGATCCATCAATTCGAATTTGACAAACTACTAGTCTGCCTTCTTTTGAGTTGGTCATTTACCAAAACCCCTGTTGTGACTTAATTTCGAGATGACTCAATTTATGATTCCAACCGCGCGATTGCCGCCAAATGTTTTTCTTGTAAATTTTACACTGTCAATTCCTATCCACTCTGTGTCGTTTATCCAGAATGAAAAGATGACTGCTGGGACTTGTATTTAGATTCTTTATTTGTATTTTTATGTTTCTTAATCTGCTTTTGTCACTCCAGGCAGACAGGTTGAGTCAGGAGCATAGAAATTGATTGAAGTTTAGCAAATCTTAACTCTTAAACTAATTGTCAAATACTGGTAACGAAGTTTTGAGGGCTTTGTCTCCAGAAGATTGTAAATCATAATCAAAAGAAAAAATAAACTGTTTTGAGCGCAAAAATTACATGTATTTAAACAGACATCAATATCTGAAAATTCACGTTGAAAGATTTCTTGAGAGCTGAGATTTTTATCAAGGATTTCAAGTCATAAATACAATTAAACACTGGATTTTTATATAAAAAAATTACTTCCTACATGAAAGATTACTTAGTTAGGACTTACGCAGGAGTCACGAAAAACGAACCACATAGACGCGCTTGATTCGGCTGACCGCAGGGTAGAGCACAAAGAACACGGAGAATAAAGAGTTTAAGAGGGTTTTTGCGTAAGTCCTATTAGTTACAAATTCTGTAGCGTCAGGTTATTTGACGTCCGATTGCAGAACAATAGTGATTGTCGTCTAGTTGAGAAACTAGTTTATGGCTCAGAATGAGAATAATGCTCAGTCGACAGTCAATCAATCTCCTCTATATTCAGCGACAAGATACTGGGGCAAAGTTGAGCTAATCGAAAAGGGAAATAACTATAGTATTAATCGTATTGAAATCAAACCTAAGCATGGTATTAAACCACAAATCCATTATCACCGTAGTGAACACTGGGTTATAGTTTCTGGTACGGCAAAGGTGACTTGCGGTAATAAGGAAATATTATTGACTCGAAATGAATCAACTTTTGTTCCTCCTGCAACGCTTCATAGGGTAGAAAATCCAGGCTTTATTCCGTTGATTATTTTGGAAATTCAAAATGGTGAGTATTTGGGTGAAGACGATACGGAGCGTCCATTGGATTTGACTGTGGTCTAACCTGGAGCAAATACAAAAACATTCCAAATTTTCTGGTGGGATGGGTGCATCTCAGGGGCGAGCTGTCCGCCCCACCCCACAATCCGGAATAATTTTTTCTTGGAAATGTCTAAGTTATTTTCATCGGAATAGCCCGGATGTAGCAGCAGTGGCTCTCCACTTCTCATGTTAAAAAATATTAGTAATAGTTTGTGATTGTAAAAAAATTGAACTTTTGCAATTTGTACCTTTTCTATAATCAAAATATCAAAATCTATTCTTATTACAAAAGGTATCAGCAATTGAACAAGCTAAACTTTAAATTTTGTTTAACAGTAATTGCGACGCCATTACTATTATGGGCTTGCAGTCCAAATAACACCTCACGGCAAGCAACTCCTACGAGTTTCCCAGTAGCCCAACAAAACTCATCTGCTGTCAACAAAGTTCAAGTAACTATTAAAGAAATGGCAGTCCAGCTATCAAAATCTACAGTCCCAGCAGGACCGGTGGAATTTGTGGCGAACAATCAAGGTAACCTTGACCATGAAATGGTAGTTATTAAAACCGACTTGCCATTAGATCAGCTACCGCTTAAAGGCGATCGGCTTGACGAAGATAAAGCAGGTAAAAAATTTGGTGAGATTGAAGAAGATGAATTAACCAGTGGTGCAACCAAAACGCTCACAGTCAACCTCACTCCAGGTAGGTATTTAATAATTTGCAACTTACCAGGACATTTCCAAGCCGGGATGAGAACGTTTCTCACAGTGAAGTAACTAGGTATAAATAAACAAAAAGTTGTTGGTGGTAAAAACAACCAACTATCAACCAACAACTAGCAACAATCGCTGCGAGAAACATGTTTATTGACGCCGAACCAATAAAAACAAAAAAACCGGGGAACAAACGCTACCCGGCTCAGTCAAACTAGTGTGAGAATCCTCAGTAATCTAGGGACACAGCCATCTATAAGGTGTCCCTATTTACTTACTTATTTCCTCAAGTTATAGAGCAACTGTTTTCTTAACAGCAGCGCTGAGTTCGCCTTTAGCATACTTAGCAGCAAATTCTTCCAAAGAAACCTGCTTAATCTTGCTAGCGTGACCAGCAGTACCAAATTGCTGATAGCGGTCAGCACAAACTTTTTGCATGTACTTAATAGAAGGTTTGAGGAAGTGACGGGGATCAAATTCCTTGGGATTTTTTGCCAAAGCTTCCCGAACGGCAGCGGTAATTGCCAGACGATTATCTGTGTCAATATTTACTTTACGCACGCCGCTCTTGATACCTTTTTGAATTTCTTCCACGGGTACGCCATAGGTTTCGGGAATAGCACCGCCGTACTGGTTAATTAAAGCAATCAAATCTTCAGGTACGGATGAGGAACCATGCATTACCAAGTGAGTATTGGGCAGACGGCGGTGAATTTCTTCAATGCGGCTGATTGCCAAAATTTCGCCGGTTGGCTTGCGGGTAAATTTGTAAGCACCGTGGCTAGTGCCAATAGCAACTGCCAAAGCGTCTACTTGGGTTTGCTCGACAAAGTCAACAGCTTGATCGGGGTCGGTTAGCAATTGGTCGTGGGAGAGTTTACCTTCAAAACCGTGACCATCTTCTTTGTCACCCATGCCAGTTTCCAAAGAACCCAAGCAACCGAGTTCGCCTTCAACACTGACACCCAACGCGTGGGCAACTTTCACCACTTCACGAGTGACGTTGACATTGTACTCGTAGCTGGCGGGGGTCTTAGCATCAGCTTCCAGCGAACCATCCATCATCACGCTGGTAAAGCCATTCTTAATTGCTGAGTAGCAAGTAGCAGGCTCGTTGCCATGATCTTGGTGCATGGCAATGGGCAAGTGGGGATAGGTTTCCACTGCCGCCAAAATCAAGTGACGCAGGAAGTTTTCGCCAGCATACTTACGAGC
>JANZYY010000681.1 GCA_026419705.1 Fischerella sp. | reverse complement strand
TGTTCTTGGTTGGTAGTGAGTACTTAAGTACTCACTACGAACTATGTGTAGTTCTATTTTTGAGAATTGGTATAAGTGTTGTTAAAACAATTCGGTAAGGATGGCGGCGATCGCACGATATCGCCGCTACCTGTGGAAATTACTTGACTAGAATTCTCTAGTTTCTAGTGTATTCTTATTAATCAGCACGTGCGTTCAACCAATTTGCAATTACAGGTGGCAAATCCCGTTGCACTTTACCGCTGACATACATACCGATATGTCCCACAGGGAAAGACCTTACTGTGTAATCATTTGTACCAACATACTTCTCTAAGGCTATAGAAGACTTAGGTGGTACCAAGTGATCTTTTTCAGCATAAAGATTCAACACAGGCATGGAAACATTACTTAAATTTACCTGCTTGTCTCCTATCATCACCTCACCCTTAATGAGTTTATTTGCTTGATAGAAATCCTTGAGGAACTGTCGGTAAGCTTCCCCTGCTTGATCTGGACTATCAAAGATCCATTTTTCCATACGTAGAAAGTTGAGCAGCTTGTCCTCAGTTTCCATGATCTCTGGAAAGTCTAGATATTTTTGAATTCCCAACTGTCGAGGTTTGAGCATTAAAAACTCGAAATTGAGAAAATCGCCGGGAATATTACCTAAAGAATTTACCATTAGGTCAATGTCTAAAGCCTCTGCTCCCAGGGTACAGCCTCCGCGCATATACAAAAGTGCATCTGGGATGTGAAAATCTACTGGCGTAACCATTACGATCAGGTTTTTGACCTTTTCTGGATAGATAGCACTGTAGCAGAGGCTGAATGTTCCGCCCTGACAAATTCCTAGCAGATTAATTTTGTCTAAACCATGCTTTGTCCTGATAAAATCTACACAGTTATTGATATAGCCGTTAATGTAGTCATCTAAAGTCAGCCAACGATCGGCTCTAGTAGGATAACCCCAATCAATTAAGTAAATGTCTAAACCTAACTTGAGTAAGTTAGCAACAAGCGAGCGGTCTTCTTGTAAATCAACCATGAAGGGACGGTTGACCAAGGCATAGACGATGAGAACGGGAATGTTCAATCGCTCTTCTAACATTGGCTGAAAGTGGTACAGAATTAACTTGTCCTCGCGATAGACTACTTCTTTGGGAGTAACCCCAATTTCAATATCTTCTTCTCGCAGGCGGCTCAAATTTTCAATACCTTTGATTATCTTTTTGGTTAGTTCCGTATACTCATCGCTTGCGTCCTCAAGGCGCATTTGCATTAGAAACGGCAGCATGGCGTTGTGACTCCTCCCTACAACTATTGAATCAAGTTCTTGGTTACTGCTGTTGATCTGTTGGCGGCTTTTCTGGAGTTGACGGATTTGCTTGCGCTTGAGCTTCGTATTCGGCTAAGGTTTTTTTTAGGTTCTTAACTTCTTTGCGCAGCTCGTAGATACTTTTGTGAACTTCGTCCACTTCGCTGCGTAGAGGCATATTCATTGTTTTCATCCACATTTCCATCAGCTCTTGCTGATCGAGTCTGTAGTGATTGAGAGCATTTAAAAACCTGCCCCGAACCTTGAGGTTTTCTTCAGAACAAAATGCCTTCTCAAACACTTCATCGGCAATGCGTCCCCAGAGTTCCTGAAACTGCCGCCAGTCTTTGATCTTTTCACCTTTTTCGGCGAGTGAGATTAATTCTCGCATTAGTTCTTCAAAGGATTGCACTTGGATGTCAGCCAGCAAAATCTGATAGTCGATACTTGCTCGGTAGAGTTTCGTCCAGGTATCAAATACTCCCAGTAATTTGTTGTTGAATTCACGGGTAGGTCCCAGTAAGGGAATCCGCATCAAACTGCCAAAGGTCTCCTCATACATTAAGTTCCAATAGAGGTTGTTTAGCTCAATCCAGGGCTGGCTGGTGCGGGTAACTGCTGCCTGACTGAGCGGTCCCATAGATACCCCTATGGCATTTGCCCACAGTTGGCTGAACTTTTGCATCTCTTTGATGTAGAGCTGCCATAATTCTGCCGCATTTTGATTGATTTTAAGGGTTCCCCTAGAAAAGCTGTCAACTTGACTGCGTAGTTGCTCTGTATAGTTCTTTAAGGAATATTGCCAGTCTTCCCCAGATTCAACTTTTGGAAAGATATCTTGCCAGGCCTGAAATGATAGTTTCAGTAAGCGGAGCAGCAGTTCCTGATTTTCTCCAAACCTTTGATTAATAGACTCCATTTCTGGTTTGATATCTGCGATCGGATTGCGAGTCGCTAACCCCATCAGGTCAAACCAGCTTTTCCACGCTTGCGTACCTACCTCCGTCCAAGTTTTTATAACTTGATCTGCCATACCGCTCCAGGAATTTGTTTCTTTTTCCATTTGTTTTTCCTCCTAATCGGAACCTGGTGTTAAGGGAGGTTGGGGAAAGCAACACCTCAACAACACACTAGCTAAATCCCTTTTGCTCCCTTGAACAGGGTTCATAAGTTCACACAAAAAAATTCTCTGCCTTTACATTAGTACAAGATCGAAGAAGTAAATCACTGATTAGCTGACAAGAAGTTGAAAGCTTGTGGTCTGGCAAGTCAATGCAAGCTAGATCGAGCAAACCGAACAAATTGGTTAAACCTCTTTGTTGACGTTCTACCCTAGTGGTTTGCCAAAGCAACTTTGCGGGGTTTGTAGTTGGCGCTTTCGTGCTGAAGCGCTNACTACAAACAATACTT
>JANZYY010000680.1 GCA_026419705.1 Fischerella sp. | reverse complement strand
GGTAAGGGCGTTGGCTTCAGCGTTATCTGCCCACAGTGCGCCCCAATGCATGGGGACAAACACCGTACCAGGTGCGATCGCCTTTGTAATTTTCGCTGCAAATCTAGCTTTACCTCGGCGCGATCGCACTTCCACTAATTGGTTATCGGTAATTCCCAAGCCAGCAGCATCACGGGGATGAATCTCAATAAAAGGTTCGGGGTGCATCTGGCGAATTTTTTCAATGCGACCGGTGCGCGTCTGAGTATGCCAATGTCCGTAAACTCGCCCAGTTGTCAGCACAAAGGGATAATTAGGATCTGGTGGTTCTGCCAGTCCCCGCGAGTGGTAGGCTGCAAATCGGGCGCGTCCATCGGGGGTATGAAAGCGGAGATCGGTGTAAAGGCGCTTTCCAGAAAGGCTAGAGGCTAGATGCTGGGGGCTAGTAAAAGATTCTTCCCTAGTTCCCAATCCCCAGTCCCCAGTCCCTATTTCTGGGTGCGGCCATTGAGTGGGACCTTGTGAAAGCAATTGTTCATGACTTAATCCTGTCATATCGCAAGGGCGATCGCGAGTCAGTTTAACAAACTCTGCATAAACTTCAGCGGAGTTAGCAAAGGCAAACTCTCTCAGGAAACCTAACCGACGCCCAACTTCGGCAAAGATTTCCCAATCTGGTTTAGCTTCTCCTGGTGGTCGGCGAAACGCTGGACACAGCGTCACCATTCGTTCAGAATTGGTCATGACGCCAGTTTTTTCACTCCACTGGGCTGCTGGTAGCAGGACGTGAGCATAAGCAGCTGTTTCTGTGGGGTAATAAGCGTCTTGGTAGATAGTAAAGGGCGATCGCATCAAAGCGGCTTTTGTTCGTTCCAAGTCTGGCATACTCACTGCTGGATTAGTAGCGGCGATCCACAGCAAGCCTACTGTACCATCTTCCAATCCAGCAATCATATCCCAAGCCGTCAGACCGGGATTGGGTGAAATTTGTCCGCGCTTGAGACCCCAAATATCCTCAACTTCGGCACGGTGTTGGGGATTTTTCACCAAGCGATAGCCAGGTAATAAATGCGCTAAACCTCCGGCTTCTCTTCCTCCCATTGCGTTTGGCTGACCTGTGAGCGAAAAAGGTCCCGCCCCTGGCTTGCCTATTTGTCCGGTCATCAGGTGCAGGTTAATAATAGTTCTAACCTTAGCTGTACCTTCCGAAGATTGATTCACACCCATTGACCACAACGACAGCACCCGTTGCGATTGTCCCCAGTATCTAGCTGCTGTTTCTAAATCTTTGATGTCGATTCCACATTGATGAGCTACTACTTCTGGAGAATAGTGCCGAATCACCTCGGCGTAGGCGGGGAAGTTACTCGTGCATTCGTCAATAAAGCCAGTTTCAATGTAGCCCCAACGCATCAACAAGTGAGCAATGCCATTCAATAAGTCGATATCTGTACCGGGACGAATCGCTAAATGTAAGTCAGCAGCTTCTGCTGTGGGTGTGCGACGGGGATCGACCACAATCATTTTCATCTTGCGGTTCTTTCTATGATGTTTCTCCAATCGGTTGAAAACGATGGGGTGACATTCCGCCGTATTAGTGCCAATTAAAAACGCACAATCAGTTAACTCTAAGTCTTCATAGCAGCAAGGAGGACCATCTGAGCCAAAGCTTTGGATGTACCCAGCGACAGCACTAGACATGCATAAGCGAGAGTTAGCATCAAAGTTATTGCTACCCAGACATCCTTTCAAAAGTTTTTGGGCTATGTAGTAATCTTCGGTTTGAAACTGACCGGAACCATACATGCATATAGCTTCCGGCCCCTGAGTGAAACGCACGGTTTGAATCCGTTTGACGATAACATCAAAAGCTTCATCCCAACTAACACGCCGGAACTCCCGATCCAAGGAGTCTCGCAGCATTGGATAATGCAGTCTGTTTTTATCTAAAGACTCGGCGATCGTTGCACCTTTGACACAAACCATACCTTGACTGGATGGATGCGTTTTGTCGCCCCGCACCCGCCAAATTGGATTTCCTTGATTATCTCGATGAGTTGCTTTGCCTGGTTGCGCTGGTGGCGAGACTTCTAATCCACAGCCCACACCGCAGTAAGGACAGAGAGTTTTGGTAATTTCAGTCATGGTAATCGCACCATGTTCCTTTGATAAGGAGCACATCCTAAATAAATTCCTAGGAATTTGAGGTTATGGCCCATGCTATTGAAAGCTGGAAAATCAGCGCTTTTATGCTACTTTGATTTATGATTGGAGATCGGGACTCTTTCGGCTGCCAATTTTGGTACTTCGCCTTCATGATGTTCAGCAAAAGAACCCTTTGGTTCTTTAAGGAAGAACCAGCATAAGAAAGTAACAATCAGCGCGGTAATTCCCAAAGTTTGGAAAAAGATTCGATTGCCAATTTCACCATTAGGTAAAAAGCTGTATAGGGTGAGGTAAGCCACGGCTCCCACATTGCCGTAAGCACCGACATTTCCGGCGATTTGACCAGTAACTCGCCGCTTAATCAGAGGCACGATCGCAAAAGTTGAACCTTCCCCAGCTTGAACAAAGAAAGAACAAGCCATAGTCAGAACAATTGCTAGGGGTAGCCACCAATTGCTATTCACTCCGCTCATCAGCAGATAACTGATACCCATGCCTGCAGTCAAGACAGTCATTGTCCATTTGCGGCTGCCTAAGGTATCAGAAACCCAGCCACCACCAGGA
>JANZYY010000679.1 GCA_026419705.1 Fischerella sp. | reverse complement strand
AGCTTTAATTGTGATGTTGCCTGCATTTCCTTTGCCAAAGGTGCTGGAAGTTAGTTGTCCGCCATTACTTACAAACAGCGACCCGGTTGTAATGTCGATATTGCCAGCTTGACCAGAACTTCCAAAAAACCTGCTACTCAACAATCCTTGATTTACCAACAGTGAGCCAGCAGTAATACTAATGTCTCCGCCACTACCTACACCTGTCTCATTGACAGAACTAAAGATTCCACTAAAATTTCCTTCGCTATCTTTTCCTTCAAAAGAGACTGTACCAGTGGGAGCTTTAATTGTGATGTTGCCTGCATTTCCTTTGCCAAAGGTGCTGGAAGTTAGTTGTCCGCCATTACTTACAAACAACGACCCGGTTGTAATGTCGATATTGCCAGCTTGACCGGAAGTTCCACTAAATCTAGTCCTCAGTGTTCCTCCATCCAAGAATACGGTATCTTGAGCATTTACTGTGATATTACCAGCATTACCCTGCCCTCGATTTCTCGTGTCCAGTAAAGCACCATCACTTATAGAAACCAATTTAGCAGAAATGTCTATGTTACTGCCATCGCCTACCGCATCAGGATATACATCGGCGAAGATATTACTATTTTGGAAAGAGACTTTATCTTCAGCCCGTATAGAAATAGTACCAGGATTTCCCTTTGTGTTGGAATAGAAACCAGCTTGCAGTTCAGACCCATTAGTTAGAGTAACTTCTCTGGCTTCGATTGAAATATTTCCAACCTTGCCTTCAGCCTTTACTCCCTGAGAGTTTCCGACATTACTGAAGACTCCACTGGGATTGCCTTGGTTATTTTTACCATCAAAAGAGACTGTACCAGTGGGAGCTTTAATTGTGATGTTACCTGCATTTCCCTTGCCAATGGTATCGGAACTAAGTTGTCCTCCACCACTTACAAACAGTGAGCCAGCAGTAATACTAATCTCTCCACCATTGCCTATCCCAGACGACTCTACATTACTTATGATATGACTATTTTTGCCGTATTGATCCGTTCCTGCAATTTGTACCTTATCTTTAGCATCAATAGTTACTTTTCCTGCATTTCCTTCTCCAGAAAGAGTGGAACTTATTTCCGCTCCACCAGTCACAAACAGCGATCCTGTTGTGATGTTGATATTACCGCCTTTTCCTTTCACCCCTTTGTAAACATCGGTGACTAATCCACTGCGAAAAAAGCGAGAACCATCTGTGTATGTGCCACTGATGTCTAATAACCCTGGAGCATTGACTAGTATACTACCTCCACTACTTCCGATTTGAGAACCTAGAGTACTTGCCTCTATTTGTGAGCCATCAGTGAGAGTAACGCGCTGACCTACTACTTGTACATCACCACCACTATCACCACTCGCATCAACTGCTGTTTGTTTTGATAGTTGAATATTACCCAAGTTTGGTGCAGCATCATAGCCCAAGGAGAATCCTTTGTTGATAGGGGTAAGACTAACTTGACCTTGTTCAGCAACACTACCTAATTCTATGCGTCCTCCAGCAGTCTTGAGTGTTGCGCCCTCTAGGCTGAGATCTCCACCCACAAATGCTAAAGTTTGATTCGGTTCCACTCGCAGTGCATTTGTAGTATCTATTAAATCATTTGTTGATCTCAGACCCTGACCATTTCCTTGTATCTGAATGCCTGCGGGATTATCCCGAAACCGCAACCCAATCGGAATATTCACACTCAACAACGGCGGTGCTTGTAAATTCGCAGCACTAAACTCCACCCCATCTGGAAATAACAAACTATTAGCCGTCGTGCCAAAAAATGAACCACCGATATTGAGCCTAGCATTCGGCCCAAAAAATATCCCGGCTGGATTGAGTAAAAATAAATTTGCGTTCCCTTGAGTTCTAATCAAACCATCAATATTAGATATGGAACCACCAGTCACACGGCTGATGATATTTTGCACATCGACAGGATTTTGGAATACAGCCGAACCACCAGTAGGTACAGAAAATTGACTAAAGCTGTGAAATAGATTTCCCCCGGCTCGATCGCCATTATCAATCGTAAAATTTGCACCATCAGGGCTAGTAACGCTAGTAGATAAACTTCCATCGCTTGACACTTGCGCTCTGACTGGGCTAATAGATGCAAGAAAGCCCAAAATAACTAAGGGGAAGGTGACAAAGAGCGATCGCATATGAAATATTCTGTTGTTTACGGTAATACCCTAGATTCCTCCATTATTGATTAAACAACAATTGAAATAGGAAATCTACTACTAGATCCTCATCGGTGTGTATCTGTGTCCATCTGTACTGTCTTGCCCTATAATATGAATCATTTGAGCAAAAACTCTTTCACAAACATCACCGTTGCATAAAATTGGTAATCAATATTTTTCTTCTTACTAAACCCGTGTCCCTCGTCCTTCGCCATCAAATACCAAACTGGTAGATTATTTTTTCTAACTGTCGCTACAATTTGTTCTGCTTCCTTGAGGGGAACGCGAGGATCGTTTTTACCGTGAATGACAAATAGGGGTTTTTTGATACTGCTGGCGTTATTCACTGGCGAAATCTTCAGCAGGAATTCTCGCATTTTCGGAGCGCGTTCATCACCGTATTCTACCCGTCGCAAATCGCGCCGATAACTCTCAGTATTTTCCAGGAAAGTGACAAAATTGGAAATGCCAACAATATCAATGGCAGCACGAATGCGATCGCTATATTTTGTTGCTACTGCT
>JANZYY010000678.1 GCA_026419705.1 Fischerella sp. | reverse complement strand
CAAGTCCTAGCCCATCGCTGTGCCTACCTCAATGGATTATTGTCGGTTTGAGCCACTTTCAAAACTGAGATGCTCCCACTTTACTTTTCGTTACATACTACTCTTCGAGAAGTCGCTCCGCGTCTACGGTTTTTTTGCGCCTTTCTACTTAAATTCAATATAATTATTATTAGAATAAGTTATTGTAATTTTTATGAAAATTTTGATTGAATAACAACATTTTAGTAAGAAATAAAGCAATGTAAGCTTAAAACCCGCTGCAGTAGATGTAGCATTTGAGCGATTTTTCCGGTCATTACTTACGCGACCGCCACACTTATGATGTTTGTATTAATTATTGTAATAATTATTTTGAAGTACTTCAATACTAGATACAAACTCAAAAAAATAGCGTCAGTAGTGATGAATTAGTAAATCAAACCATTTTTTCATAAAATTATGAATTTAACAATTGAGTTTAGTGGGTCATGAACTTTTAGTGCGGCACCACCGATCTCTGCCGGATACCTTATTTTCAAAGTAAATAAGAAAATCTCATTAAAAACTGATTTTCGGAAAATACACATCTGTGTAATTTCAAGATTTCATCCGAAAAATGCTGGTAATTGCTAGCTTTTTAAATTTAGATTATTTAGGTAATGTCGTGACGTAGATAGCTATTGGCAATTAGTGGTTACATATTTAACTAGTAGACTTGATATTTGTTTTTATTTAATCTCAATCGTTTATATTACTAAGCCAAATCATGCTATGGAGCGATGAGTAATAGATAGCTAGTTACAATAAGATTATATGTTGATCGTTGACTCAAGCCTCTCCCTAAGGAGTACACTAAGTTAGCATTAAGCAGACCTTTCTGCTGAGCCAACAAATGAACGGACACGCTTTCACAAAGCCTGTACATAAGTGAAAAAACCTTGAGTTTTCTGTTAACTATGAACAGTAAAGATAATCTGTGTTTGGTTGTACTTAGTACAAAAAGGCAGAAAGCAAGAGGTGAGACAGCCCACTCTCAAAGGCGTTTCCACGGCGACGGCGCTGAAAGTTCAGACACTATGCGGAACATACGCCTCCCCATCTAGACGCCTACAGGGGGCTTCAAGTTAGAGTAGGGCAGAAGGGGACATGGTCGATTTATTTGTGCCACCGTACTAATCTTGAATTTGATTTATTGCCATGACCAAAAACCAGTACAGATGATCTATAAAAAAATTACAAGGAAAGTCTTTCCAGGTTTAAATTTTAGAGGGATCGATGGCTTTTACTACTTTTAGCAAACAAACAAATCAATATAAATTACTTCAACCAAGACCGCAGTGGCAGGGAGAGAGCCTAATGGATGCTGGGATCGACAATGAAGATGTGAATATGCTAGGTACCTCAGCAGAAACGAGCACTCTCAATCACTCAAATCGCGGTCGAGTTGCTATTTTTATTGATGGCTCAAATTTATTTTATACCGCTTTACAACTCGGAATTGAAATTGACTATGCCAAATTACTTGGTTATTTGACTCAGGGTTCGAGATTATTACGTGCTTTTTTCTACACAGGAGTCGATCGCAATAACGACAAGCAGCAGGGTTTTCTGTTGTGGATGCGTCGAAATGGCTATCGTGTGGTCACTAAAGATTTGGTCCAACTTCCAGATGGCTCCAAAAAAGCCAATCTTGATGTAGAAATTGCTGTAGACATGATCAATTTAGTTCCCTACTACGACACCGCAGTCTTAGTAAGTGGGGATGGGGATTTAGCCTATGCTGTCAATGCGATCGCCTACAAAGGAGCACGGGTAGAAGTTGTTGGTGTCCGCTCAATGACGAGTGACAGCTTAATTGATGTTGCCGACTGCTTCATCGATCTCGATACAATTAAACAGTACATTCAAAAAGACCCTAATTCTGTCTACAACTGTCGTTCGCTGTCCAACACCAGCGTGTAATCATGCCAGATTCACAGCTACCTTCTAGAGTAAAATGACAACTACTGAAAGTGACTCTGTGCATTTTACTCACCTCTAACTGAGATGGATATTTTAATTGTTGAAGATGAACCGGAGATTGCTCAGTTAATTCAACATACTCTCGAAAAAGAAGGGTTTACATGTCGCCTCAGTCGCGATGGCATCTCAGCCTTGCAGATGTTTCAGGGGCAACCAC
The DNA here is from genome assembly GCA_026419705.1 of Fischerella sp. Lineage (GTDB taxonomy): Bacteria > Cyanobacteriota > Cyanobacteriia > Cyanobacteriales > Nostocaceae > PCC9605. The sequence goes on along the minus strand of JANZYY010000678.1, from coordinate 558 downwards.
CAGATTTAATCATCCTAGACTTGATGATTCCTGGCTTGGATGGGTTAGAAGTCTGTGCCAGAATTCGCCAAAAACCAGGTGCAAAAGATCCATATATATTGATGCTCACTGCCAAGGGCGAAGAAATCGATCGCGTCATTGGCTTATCTACTGGTGCTGATGATTATATGGTTAAGCCTTTTAGCCCCAGAGAGTTAGTAGCCAGGGTACGCGCCCTTTTGCGGCGCAGCCTTCGCGGGGGAGGGCAAAATCAAACTTATCGTACGCAACATTTTACAGTAGACTTAGAGCAGCGTACCATCAGTCGCCAGATAGATTCTCAGCCATCAGAAACTCTAGAATTAACAACCCTAGAATTTAACCTGTTAAGCACTTTCATCAGCAGTCCTGGTCGAGTTTGGAACCGCAGTCAACTGATTGACAAACTCTGGGGCGATAACTTTTTTGGTGATGAGCGGGTTGTAGATACTCATATAGCGCGATTGCGGAAAAAAATTGAACCAGATCCTGCTAATCCCACGTTTGTTAAAACTGTTGTAGGCGTGGGTTATAAATTTG
>JANZYY010000677.1 GCA_026419705.1 Fischerella sp. | reverse complement strand
ACGGCATTGAAGCTAGAGCCAATCGCGGCAATTATGATGTTGAGCGTTTTATATTTAATTAAGTTGAACTACTTATTTACCTGGTTGCGAATGAGTTGCTATCTCTTGCTAGAAATTCTTGCTGTCACCTATATACCCTTGATGTTGAGGTTTCGCACTCTCAGAATTGGGGAAATAATTGGATCGATAGGTATTATCTTGGGTGTGCTGCTACATTATCTGTTCTCCCAATTTCTCGACTAGCAGCTTTGTTACTCGTTCCCTATTTAATATGGAACCCAGTTGGGACATACACTACTGAAGAGTTAATACATCTCAACCCCGAAGATGCTTAGTACAAAATTGCATAAGTTCATAGCGAAATTTTTGTATTAAGACTGTGCGCTCCTTTGCGTTTTCCTTTGCGATCCTCTGCGTTTCAAATTCCTACTTTTTTACGCAAAGTCGTAGCTAGGTGCGTTAGCTACTGGTAAAGCACCAGTCACAACTAACTATATATGCTCACCTGCAAACTGGAGTTTACTCATCATCCGGTTCTAAATCACTGTCTTCTAGAGTATGGTGCGGTATTGCCGCAATAATCGCATCTATTACCTTTGATACTGGCAAAATCTCGATATTTAAATCGGGGAACTTTTGCCCTTTGGGCACGATCGCTCTTTTAAACCCCAGTTTTGCTGCTTCTTTTAACCGCAATTCCATTTGTGACACCGGGCGTACCTGTCCCCCTAACCCGACTTCGCCAATTAACACAGTACCGGGATCTACAATCCGATCTCGGAAACTGGCAACTACAGCAATTGCTACTCCCAAATCTACCGCTGGTTCTTCGACATTCAATCCGCCTGCGGAAGCAACATAGGAATCCAATTTTGACATGGGAATTCCTACCCGTTTTTCCAAGACTGCCAAAATTTGCACCAAGCGGTTATAGTCTACTCCTGTAGTGGAACGACGGGGAGAAGCGTAACTGGTAGGACTTACAAGTGCTTGCAACTCCACGACAATAGGACGAGTACCTTCACAAGCGACTACGATCGCCGTACCGGGCCCTGGATCGTCACGGTTACCCAAAAATAGCTCTGAAGGGTTGGAAACTTCCCGCAGTCCGTGTTCTACCATTTCAAAAATGCCGATTTCGTGAGTAGCTCCAAAGCGGTTTTTTACTGTGCGTAATAACCGATGGGAAGCAAAGCGATCGCCTTCAAAATACAACACGGTATCAACAAGGTGTTCTAGAACTTTCGGTCCCGCGATCGCTCCTTCTTTGGTGACGTGTCCCACAATTAACATTGTGATGTCTTCGTGCTTTGCTACCTTCATTAAAGCTGCGGTACATTCGCGTACTTGTGCTACCGAGCCAGGTGCAGAGGTAAGAGCGGGAAAGAACACTGTTTGAATACTATCAATTACTGCCAGATTCGGTTTGAGGGAATCAACTTCTTTTAATATCTCCTCCAAATCTGTTTCCGGTAATACATATAAATCTGCGTTGGTTGCTTCTGCTTTTTGAGATTCTGAGGTATCTTCTGTAACTTTTTCTGTTTTGTTTCCGTTACCATTGTTATTGCCAACCACATTCAGGGATTTTGTCACTCCCAGGCGCGAAGCTCTTAGCTTCACCTGTTGCCCTGATTCTTCCCCAGAAACATAGAGGATACGGTATCTCTGCGCTAGTTCATTTGATACTTGGAGTAGTAGCGTAGATTTACCTATACCCGGATCGCCACCGATCAGCACCATTGAACCGGGAACAACACCACCGCCCAAGACTCGATCTAGTTCGCTATAACCAGAAGACCAGCGTGTGACTTGGCGATCGCTAATTTGATCAAATCTTAGAGAAGCTCGTGGCTTAGCTGGTTTATGAGCAGATTTACTTTTTCCTGGCTGGGAATGCCAACTACTTACTCCTCTACTTGGTATATCTGTTGAGGATTGAATTGCTATTTCTTCTTCTAGAGAATTGTATGTGCCGCAAGCTGGACATTTACCGAACCATTGGGGAGATTCTGCGCCACATTGGTTACAAACGTAATAAGTTTTGGGCTTTGGCATCCTTAAATCTAATTAAATAATCTTAATTTTTCCTTAATTATTTCAGCAAACAAAAATCCAATAATAGTAGTAGTTTTGGCTTTCCCCAACTTAATTATTGGAATGATATCTTAATATTATGGTATGAAAAATTAATCATGAAAAATTTTAGTTAAGGAGCGTTGAGAAACTTGGAAAGTCATAAAGAAAAAATTCTAGTAGTTGATGACGAAGCTAGCATTCGTCGCATTTTAGAAACACGCCTTTCCATGATTGGCTACGATGTGGTAACAGCTGGTGATGGCGAAGAAGCTTTGGAAACTTTCCGCAAAACTGACCCTGATTTGGTGGTTTTGGATGTGATGATGCCCAAGCTAGATGGCTATGGCGTCTGTCAAGAATTACGTAAAGAATCAGATGTCCCAATTATTATGCTAACAGCATTGGGAGATGTAGCCGATCGCATCACCGGTTTGGAATTGGGTGCAGATGATTACGTAGTTAAACCTTTTTCTCCAAAAGAACTCGAAGCTCGCATTCGTTCGGTACTGCGAAGGGTAGACAAAACCGGTGCTTCTGGGATACCGAGTTCTGGGGTAATCCATGTTGGTAACATCAAGATCGACACAAATAAGCGACAAGTCTACAAAGGCGACGAGCGCATTCGCTTGACCGGTATGGAA
>JANZYY010000676.1 GCA_026419705.1 Fischerella sp. | reverse complement strand
GTAAGAAAAATAAATGGTTGGAATTTCATCATACTTATGTCCAAACCACCCTGGAATCATAAATATCCCATTTTATCGAGTCTAGCAGTACTGTTATTAGGTGCATTGATTGTCTTGTTACCCCTGTTTATAGTTTTTCTGACATCTTTGGCACCATCTGGAACTACTCCCACACTTTTTCCCAAGAATGCTTGGTCTTTAGCTAACTACCGCGATGCTTGGCAGCAAGGGAAATTATTGCTAGCATTTGCCAATTCTACCTTAGTAGCGTTAGCTGTCACGGGCTTTCAGAGCGTGACTTCGGCATTAGCAGGTTATGCTCTAGCAAGGTTGAAATTTCGAGGGAAACAAGCACTGCTGTTGATTGTGTTGGCAACATTGGTAATTCCGTTTCAATTGCTTGTAATTCCTATATTTTTAGTCTTGAAGTGGGGTCACTTGATTAATACTTATTGGGCATTAATTTTACCAACTGCTGCTAACGGTTTCGGTATTTTCTTATTGCGACAGTACTTCTTAACTGTTCCCGTAGAGTTAGAGGAAGCAGCTGCAATAGATGGAGCAAACCGATTGCAAATCTTATGGCAGGTGATGTTGCCTCTAGCACGCCCGGCTTTGGTAACACTGTTTCTATTTACCTTTATCGGTGAATGGAATGACCTGTTTAAGCCATTGGTATTTACCACACGACCAGAATTAAGGACGGTGCAGCTAGCCTTAGCAGAATTTCAAGAGCAATTTACAAATAATTGGCCCTTATTGATGGCAGCAGTAACCCTGGCTACTTTACCAGTATTATTGCTATTTCTTCTCGGTCAGCGTCAATTGATTCGCGGTATCGCTACAACAGGGATTAAGAATTAGGGTATGGAACATGGAAAGAAATTATGAATTATGAATTATAAAATTTTCAGTATTCATAATTTTTACTTATTTTCAATACCCAATTCCCCATTCTCCGTAATGTTATCACTCATTAGTGAACTATTTTATACATGAATTTTGTTTTGTTTTTTCTATTTTAGATTTTAGGAATTACATTGGGTTGTATCGATTTATGCCCTTATCCCGCTGAGTTAGCAATAACTCATGTATTCCTTAACTCTGATAATTTATGTTTGCTTGTTATCAATTCTCAACAATTCCTGATTATTGGTATTGCAAAATCATCCCTTGAACTCAGACATCAGAATATTAGGTCAGAAGTTGTAAATTTGCCAGCAAGACGCATACAATCCTGTCATTTAGTTTAAGTAATTGAAAATCAAATTTATAGCTACTATGACAAAATTCATTCCATCCATCGCCAATTGAACCTGCCAATCCAAAAATTGATTTGTATCCTGGTAATGGCACAGCTAGCTAATAACTTGCCAGTCCCTTCTGCTGGTGTGTCTGTTAAACTCAGCTAGTAAACAATAAAAACCCATGAGTAACTCTCCCAATCGCGATTGTAAATTCCAACTCCTCTACAGCAACAAGCATTTATGGTTACCGGTCTTGACTCGTAGTGGCATTGCTTGCAGTGGAATTTTGCTAGTTGGACTTGTAGGTGGTGCTTGGCGATTGTGGAATTTTATCCACAAAGAGTTAACACCATTGGCAGAAAAAAGTCTGACCAATACGCTTAATCGTCCAGTTAAATTGGGAGAAGTGAGAAGATTTTCGCTTGTGGGGGTAGAGTTTGGGGCTTCAGCTATTCCTGCAACACCTACAGATCCAGACAGGGTTGCAGTCGATGCTGTGGAGGTAGGCTTTGATCCATTACAGTTACTATTTCGGCAGACCCTCAAGCTAGATGTCACCTTAGTCAATCCTGATGTTTACGTAGAACAGGATGAACAAGAGCGCTGGATTACGACTACCATCGCCAAGCCAGGTAAAGCTGAAGCGATTCAAACTGATTTGGATAAACTGCGGTTTCGCAATGCCCATGTGGTGTTAGTTCCGCGCCACAAGAATGGGGGAGAAAAAGAAGGTGAGTGGGGAGATGGGTCGAGACAGAGAGATGCTTCCCCTAATTTTCCCACCTCGCCGGTAAAGTTTTCATCAGTAAATGGCACTGCCCAATTGCGAGAAAAAAACCAGGTGATGAGGATGGATTTAACGGGACAGTCTAGCAATAGTGGCAGTATTTCTTTAAAGGGGGATGTACGTCTAAAAACACTAGCTGCCAATTTACAAATACGAGGGCAAGACTTAGTCGCCTCTGATGTGACTCGCTTGGTTAAGTTACCACTGGCGTTACAGGCTGGTCAAGTCAGTGGTGATTTACAGATGCAGTTCCAGTTGGGGCAAACTCAACCGCCTTTGTTGTTTGGGAATGTGGATTTGCAAAGGGTTCAGTTTCAAGTTCCCCGACTACCACAACCGTTTATTAATTCCCAAGGAACTCTTCGCTTCCAAGGAAGGGAAATCAAACTCGATAGTGTCACTGGCAGTTACGGTAAAATCCCACTAGTAGCTAATGGTGTTATTGACACCAAAACTGGCTACAAGGTGGCAGGGCGTGTTAATGGGGTAAATGTAGCTGATGTCCAAGAAACTCTCAAGCTTAAACTACCCGTTCCTGTCACTGGGGAATTAAAAGCAGATTTAAAGTTTGAAGGAAAACTGACCCAGCCGATTCTTTCTGGCGTTGTTGCGACCAGCAAACCAGCCCGGATCGATAAAGTTGATTTTGATACCGCCAGTGGTAAGTTTGAGTTTTCACCCAAAGATGCTGTAATTG
>JANZYY010000675.1 GCA_026419705.1 Fischerella sp. | reverse complement strand
CAAATATTCTTGGTTGGTAGTGAGTACTTAAGTACTCACTACGAACTATGTGTAGTTCTATTTTTGAGAATTGGTATTACCAGTTAATAGACTATTAGTCGCACGATCGCGCTTTCAGCCTGACTTTTGCCAGATTAGCGCCAGATTAGATTTTGCAGCAGCTGTACGGAAAAAGGTTAAGGGGGAAAGGAGAAGGACTAGTAAAACTCTTTCACCTTTCACGCCAGTTGCTACACTTAAGCTCCCCTTTACCCGAAACAGTGCAAAAACGACTTTTCCAAGAAGTCTATCTACAATTTTTACACGGTAGCGTGTTATGCTGTCAAGAAATTACTCTCCAGTTTTATATTTAAATCCAGCTTTTTCAGCAACCATGCTTAAAAGTTTTGATGTGGCGCGAGTTGGTTCATATACACTTGTTTCCCACTCACTGACGGTTTGCTGGCGAACACCTAACTCTTCGGCAAATTCTTTTTGGGAAAGTCCCATTTGAAGGCGTAGTGCTTTAATGGTTTCGCTGTTCCAGTTGATAGTATTGGTTGCAGTTTGGACTTTGTAGCTGCTAGTAGGTTTGCGAAAAGTAACGGTTTCTGTATCTAGGTCAAATTCTGCTACTACGTAGCCTGCTTTCATCCAAGCAGAGGCTTGGGGTGAACCTGTAGTGCGATTTCCCCACCATCGACGTTCTTTTCTGGCTGAGTCGGGTAGAGTGTTATTTATTAATTTTTCAATTTCTGTGAAAGTGAGGATAATTTCAGAGGAATTGTTTTTTTGGAGATATTCCAAAAGTGGTTGATATTTACTTCCTCCTTTCACAACACTTATTCCCTCCCTAAAATCATTTTTTCGATACGCGGTTGTGCTGAGATTTTACCACCAGCACGAAATAATAGCCTTTTATATGTGGATTTTGGATGAAAGTCAAAATCTGAAAACTAGGGACTGAGGATTGGTGTAATGGTAGGAGCTAAGAAAGGGTAGGTATTATGCCTACCCTTACAAATACGAGATTAACTTGGTTGTCTCTAAAAGGGGCAATTAATTTTTAATTTAGGTGTTACTCAAAACCCAATTTACAAGAGTGCGAACGCCAAAACCAGTTGCTCCGGGGCTGTTATAGCCGTTTTCTTTCTCTGTCCAAACCGGCCCGGCTACATCCAAATGTGCCCAGGCGGATGTATCTTTGACAAATTGCTTTAAGAACAGAGCAGCAGTTATGGAACCACCAGCACGCGGTCCCGTATTTTTCATGTCCGCGATCCCAGACTTCATTCCCTCAAAGTACTTTTCTTCCATTGGCATTCGCCAAATTTTTTCACCAGCGTTTTCAGCTGCTGTCTCTAGCTGCTTGGCCAAAGCATCGTCAGGAGTAAACAAACCAGCAATCTCGTCACCAAGAGCAATGATACAAGCACCAGTGAGAGTTGCTAAGTCCACGATCGCATCTACTCCAAGTTTTTCGGCAAACACTAAAGCATCTGCTAAAGTTAGACGTCCTTCGGCATCGGTGTTGTTAACTTCTATCGTTTTACCGTTAGATGCCTTCAGAATATCACCTGGGTGCATGGCACGACCACTGATCATGTTCTCAGTGACTGCGGAGATAAAGTGAACCTCTACATCTGGTTTGATCTGCCCAATTGCTTTTGCTGCACCCAAAGCAGCTGCTGCACCGCCCATGTCTATTTTCATGTTTTCGATACCGCTACCTGCAACTTTGAGATTGAGTCCGCCGGAATCGAAAGTTAAACCTTTACCGATAATTGCTAGCTTGCGTTTTGGTGTCGCTTCTGGCTTATAAGTTAGGTGAATGAATTTCGGTGGTAAATCAGAAGCTTGTGCCACTCCCAAAAAAGCACCCATGCCTAACTTTTCACAGTCTTCCCGTTCCAAAATTTCTACTTGCAAACCGTGTTCTGAGGCGATCGCCATTGCGGTTTCTGCCATGGTAATTGGCGTTACTTCATTAGCGGGAGCTGCTACCAGTTGCCTCGCCAATATTACTCCAGAACAGATTTGATTGGCACGAGTAATAGCCGCTTGTTGTCCGCCAAACCCTAATAATTCTACAGTTTCTATTTGTATACCTTTATCCTCTGGCTCTGACTTAAAGCGATTATCTTGGTACAGTGACAGTTGCACACCTTCAGCTAGTGCTTGAGCAGTTTGTGCGGGATCGTTATTCCAAACTGGCAAACTAATGCCTAAAGTTTTACACTTTTGCTTTTTGGCTAACCGGGCAACTACGGCTGCTGCACGTCGCAGCGTATCTAGTTTTAGAGCCTCTGGCTTGCCCAAACCTACTAGCATAACTTTGCGAATTGGGCTACCACTACCCACTCGCGTGAAAACACTGCTGTCTGCTTTACCCTTAAATTCTTCTTCAGCAATTAGTTCTTTTAAACACCCAGCCAGCTTTTCATCTAAAGCTGCCAGTTCGCCAGTTAAATCGACGCCGCCCTCAAATAATCCTATTGCTAATCCGTCTCCTCCCCATTCTAAAACAGGGGTACTACTAGGTATAATTTCCATTTTGCTCGATCTGATCTGTGTAAGAGTTCTGGTACCAGTATTGCGTAAAATTCATGTTTTATGCTTTGGGGGCAAGTAGGGAATGGGGGAATGAGGAAGGTGGGGCCCCCACTTTGTAGAGATAAGGAGCAATGGGGAGAATAACCACCGTACGGGCGGGTTTAGCCATGATACTTATGCTGTCTCTTATACACATCTGACGCTGCCGACGAGCGAACTAG
>JANZYY010000674.1 GCA_026419705.1 Fischerella sp. | reverse complement strand
TTGTGCTGAACGTCCTGGAAGAAGGCAATTACCAAAGCTTAATGAAGCACTTCCTCAAACGCTTTGCCCCTGGTGCTGACCGCTTTGAAGGAGTTAGAACCCAGCCAGCTGAAAACGGCGCCCCTATCCTTACCGACGCCTTAGCATACATGGAGTGCGAAGTTACCAGTAGGATGGACGCAGGCGATCATTGGATTGTTTACAGCACAGTCTACGCAGGACGTGTGAGTAAGCCAGATGCGCTGACCGCCGTGCATCATCGTAAGGTAGGGAATCATTATTAGGAGGGATGGGGAATCGGCGATGAGGGATCGGGGATCGGGGATTAGGAAATAACCCATTCCCCGATCGCCATTCACTCAGCTGATTACCATACTCTTGTTTACCTTGTTGTTGGGAACGGATGAAACGACAATAACCGTTAAGACCCTTGTCAATCTGGTTTTTTAGCTGACTGACCCAATTTAATTGTTCTCTATTGCAGTATCCCAAGCTCTCAGCAATAATGAAAGCGCTTTTAGTCTCTGCCAATGAGCCACGAGCAGTAGATAAATTTATCTAGGTAACGATCGCGTCCATAGCCTTCGGCTATGTTCAGTAAAACACTACAAGATGCTCTTCGTAATTGATCGCTTAAATTATAGCGTTCGTAATCTGGCAAACTCTTTGAGAGTCGATAAGCCGCTTTTAGCAGCTTAAGCCCATCTTGATAGAAGTCTAAAGACTCAAAACCTCTATACTCCCATATCATCTCACTATAAAATTCCTCGATTTTACACGATATTCTCACTCATTACCCAATCACCAATCACCAATCCCCATTCCTCAAAAGCCATGACATCCACAAAACCCCGTGACGTTCAAATTCTCCCGATCGCGACAGATACAACTATATTGCGATCGCGCAGTTGGACTCGTCTGAGATTTGAAATTGAATACGCCCTTGCCAAGGGAACAACAGCGAATTCCTATTTGATTCAAGGGGATAAAATTGCCCTGATTGACCCTCCCGGAGAAACATTTACGCAAATTTACTTAGATGCGTTGCAGCAGCGGATTGATTTAAAACAAATTGATTATGTGATTCTCGGTCACGTGAATCCCAACCGGGCTGCCACATTAAAAGTTTTGCTGGAACGTGCACCCCAAATAACTTTTGTTTGTTCCAATCCTGGGGCAATCAATTTACGTGGAGCACTGGAAAATCAAGATTTGTCCATTCTGGTCAAGCGTGGGGAAGAAACGCTGGATTTAGGCAAAGGTCATCACTTGCAATTCATTCCCACACCAAACCCCCGCTATCCAGATCAACTTTGCACTTACGATCCGCAGACAAAAATTTTATACACAGATAAACTATTTGGTACACACATTTGTGGCGATCAAGTTTTTGACGAAGGTTGGCAAGCTTTTCTGGAGGACCGTCGCTATTATTTTGAGTGTTTGATGGCTCCCCATGCTCGTCAAATAGAAACTGCGTTGGAAAAACTTGCCGACTTGCAGGTAAGAATGTATGCACCCAATCACGGGCCTTTGGTGCGCTATGGCTTAATTGAACTTACCAAAGCTTATCGAGAATGGAGCCAGGAGCAAACTTCTCAGGATACGAAAGTAGTATTAATTTATGCTTCTGCTTACGGAAATACCGCAACACTAGCCCAAGCGATCGCCCACGGCATTACTAAAGCTGGTGTTAGCGTCGAATCAATTAACTGCGAAGTTGCCGAACCTGCTGAAATTCAAGCTGCTGTAGAGAAAGCCGCAGGTTTTATTATTGGTTCCCCTACCCTTGGCGGTCACGCACCCACACCAGTACAAACTGCTTTGGGTATTGTCCTTTCCACCGCTGCTAAAAACAAACTCGCGGGTGTGTTTGGTTCTTACGGCTGGAGCGGCGAAGCCATTGATTTAATAGAAAGCAAACTCAAAGACGCTGGTTATCGGTTTGGCTTTGACCCAATTCGAGTCAAATTCAAACCCAACGATGTCACCCTGCAAATGTGCGAAGAAGCAGGAACCGACTTCGCCCAAGCACTGAAGAAAGCTAAAAAAGTGCGTACTCCCAGCCAACCCGCCACCAACGTCGAACAAGCAGTTGGACGAATTGTTGGCTCGTTGTGCGTTCTCACAGCCAAACGAGGCGATATTTCCAGTGCAATGTTAGCCTCTTGGGTGTCACAGGCCAGCTTTAATCCTCCTGGTTTTACCATTGCTGTTGCGAAAGACCGCGCCGTTGAACCACTGACTCACTCAGGTAACACATTTGTTCTCAATATCCTCAAAGAAGGTAATCACTTGGGGTTGATGAAGCACTTCCTCAAACCCTTCGAGCCGGCACAAAATCGTTTTGCTGGTATTGCCACTGAAGAAACTGAAAATGGCAATCCCATCCTCACAGATGCTCTGGCATACCTAGAATGTACTGTCAAACACCGGATGGAAGCTGGCGATCATTGGCTGGTGTATGCGATTGTAGATAGTGGCAAAGTATTAGATCCTAATGGTGTTACAGCCGTGCATCATCGCAAGTCAGGTAATCATTATTAATTGATTAATTGGTTAGCTTTAGTTTTCACCGAACGCCACCCCCACCCCACAAGCCAGAAGGGAACAGAGATTTGAACTTGGGAATGAATGCAAATTGAATTGCGTTCTGAGACTGACAATCTCAAATCCTTGCAAGATCAGATGCAAGAGTATGTAGAAAATGCTTTGCGCTTAGTACTCCACCAAACCAAAATTACTGGGTAAGTATT
>JANZYY010000673.1 GCA_026419705.1 Fischerella sp. | reverse complement strand
TTTTGCTTTTGGCTTTCAAACTATTGCTTTTTCTTGGTTCGGCCGTCTCGCTTTCGCTTGACACTTTATCTAATATAGCTAACTTTTTTGGGATTGTCAAGGGGCTGAGAAAAAATTCTTTCCTTTGTTTTTGATCGAGTAGCGATCGCCTTGTTGAAAAGCAAGCAGGGTTGCTTATCTGCCTTTTAGCTTTCAACCTATTATTTTTTGTTGGTTCTCAGTACCACTGCTTTGACGCTTCTTTAATATAGCAAGTCTTTGATTGGGTTATTCTGCCATTTTGCCGATTTGCCTTGGGCTGTCAACCCTACTTTTCGATACCAATTCCACTACTTTGCTGTTGTGTTTGTCGGTCTTTAATTAAGGACAGCTGCAGCAGATGCGATCAATTGTTGACGATGCAACTTGGGGTTACAACTATTGAAGACAGTTTTATAGTTTTTAGTAAATAGAGAGAACTTGTCTTAACATAACGGCTAATGCCACACAAATGACGATTGAAAGAGTCACCTTGTTACCAGGGACAAGCGTTTGATGCGTGTTGTGAAAGTATTTCAGTCGGTCGCGTTGCTTCCAAGCCATTAATGCCGGAATAATTCCTCCTAACACAGAAATACTAAAAGTTCCAGCGTAATCTAAAGCGGTAAAAAAGATGTTAAGATTCAGTGCACTGAGACCTACAGGAGGGAGAAGAATTAGTCCGTAAAGTGGTAAACGACGAGAAGGTTCATCAAAGGCGGCGTTGGAAGCATCTTTGAAAAAATCTAGCAAACCATATACAAATCCAATAAAAGATGTCGCGATCGCAAATTCTGAGAAAATCGAAACTAGCACTCCCAACCATTCTCCTGCACCACCATTACGCAGAATTTGCAATGGATCAAAAACTGTTGGCCCTGACGGTAAATCACGTACAATGTCAGGATTTACACTTCCCAAGATCACAGCATTCCACGCCAGGAACATTATCAGGGGTATAGCAGAACCAATCACAATAGATTGGCGAATTTTGTGAGCATCACCTTCCAACTGAGTCACTACTACTGGAATAACATTGTGATAGAAAAGGGCTACAAACATAACTGAGACAGCAGAAGGTAAGGCATTCCAGTCCTGAATTAAAAATTGAGCGGGACTAATGTGCGTTATTCCCAACAGCAATAGTCCCAAAAATGAAGCAATTACAATTGTCACAAAGGCACTGTTTAATTTCTCAATCAATTTTTCTCGCCCAAAATACATAATCCCACCAAATAATAGTGTGAACGCCATTGTTCCCACCCAGGCAGGCAATATTTTCTGTAGACCCAACATATTAGATACGGCTGTTAACAGAATTTCTCCACCTTGGGTAACGTATGCCACAAGCAGGGTATAGTGCAAGAACAGATATGCGATAGATGCAATTCGCGCCCCTACAAACCCCAATGTCTCCTCAACTGTTGTTAATAAACTTGAACTTGGACGTCCCACACAACGCATCGAGTTTAATGTTACTTCTGCAATTAAAAGACCCGAAACTAAAGCATAAAGCCAAACAGCAACCAGCAAGACTGTGGATGGTACAACTCCAGATGGCAGGGTAAATGCAGGTAGTGCTAGAATACCAGCACCGATAGTTGTTCCGGCCACAAGTGCGGTACTTCCTAAAACACTACCTGGTTTATGACTAAATTTATTGCCATCAAGTTCGAGGTTAGAAAACAACCGAGTGGTTCGTAAATAATCCGACTTGAGAACAGTCTTCATGATGGTTATGCCAAAGTACAAGCTCAAGCCCAAAACAAAATTTTAATTAACTTATGTAAAAAATATTAACAAAAACCCACTTTACAGAAGCAAAGAGATTATTTTTCCCGCGATCGCACTTGCTCAGATGAAAAATTTGCCAAACTGGTTGCAAAATTAAAAAATAGGGTATAATAACAAAGTTGCTATCCGAGGGCGGGTGGCGAAACTGGTAGACGCACCACACTCAAAATGTGGCGGGCTTGCGCCCATAGGAGTTCGATTCTCCTCCTGCCCATTTTTACAGAAGAGAGTTAGCAATCGGGTTCTCAAAAGTAAACCTGATACTCTCATCGTGTCTTGGTGTCTTTGTAGTTAAAATAACATTGTCTCGCTCGCAAATGCGCGCAAACTCCAAACCTCACACTGGATCTTGGCTGGGTATTTATGAGTAATCAACAATTTGAATTAATCATAGGTTGGTTGTATCCGACACTGATGAGTACCTATGGAGATCGTGGTAACGTCATCGTTCTAGAACGTCGTTGTCAGTGGCGGGGATACAATATTAAGGTACTACCCCTAGACGAAAACGCTACAGCAGAAGATATTAAATCAGTAGATTTAATAGTCGGAGGTGGTGCGCAAGACCGTCAGCAAGAAATTGTGATGCGCGATTTGCAAGGTGCAAAAGCTGAAGCAATGCGCGAAAAAATTGACAATGGTACACCTGGGCTATTTACCTGTGGTTCACCCCAACTTTTGGGACATTATTATGAACCAGCGTTTGGACAGCGCATTCAAGGCTTGGGCATATTAGATATGGTATCAGTGCATCCAGGAGAAAATGTTCGCCGCTGTATTGGTAACTTGGTTGTAGAAGTTACAGCGATTCGTCTAGTGCAGGATCTTAAACAGATGCTTAATGGTGCTACACCTTATTTAATTGGATTTGAAAATCACGGCGGACGGACCCACCATCAAGGTCTATCTCGGCAGTACCGTTGCGATTTCCGTAACAGACAAAC
>JANZYY010000672.1 GCA_026419705.1 Fischerella sp. | reverse complement strand
GGCATATAGCAACCATCAAGCAGAATTGGACTGAACTTCAGGATTTTATATACTCGCACGCAGAGGAAATAGACACTAAAGCTTTTCCCCATTTTTTACAAACAAAAATAGATGTAGCAGAGGAATACGCCCAACAACTACATAAGCTAGTACAACAGATTAACTTATCCAAACTCAAGTCGCCAGAGGACATCGAGAAAGCTAGAAAATTACTCTTGGATTTCACTAATAGCCCTATAGCCGTCAAATTTGATGGAATTTCCGAGCAACTAGCTGATTGGGTGAAAATTTCCTATGAGGAATACAGGAAAGCAGAAGATGATTCCAGAAATTCATATGTGATTTTCTTGCTGATGATTGTGGGGAGTATGCTGTTTTCAGTGGCGATCGCCGCAATCTTAGCCACTTACACCAGTCGTGTAATTATCCATCCTTTAAAAGCCATAACCAAGGTAGCCCAACAAGCTACCTTGGAAGATAATTTTGACCTGCAAACCTCCGTCACAACAAATGATGAACTGAGAATATTAGCATCTTCTTTGAACCAGCCGATCCAACGAGTTAAGGAACTATTACAACAGCAAAAGTTGAAAAATGAATATCTTCAACAAACCCTGCAAGAACTACAAAACACTCAAGCACGGCTGATTCAAAGCGAGAAAATGTCTAGCCTTGGTCAACTGGTTGCAGGAGTAGCACATGAAATTAATAACCCCGTTAGCTTTATTTATGGCAACCTCACTTACATTAATGAATACACTCAAAATTTACTGCGACTAGTGCAACTCTATCAGCAGCACTATCCTCATCCTTGCGAAGAAATCCAAAAAGAAATTGAGGTGAGTGAGCTTCATTTTCTCATCGAAGACCTGGCAAAACTACTCATATCCATGCAAGTTGGAGCGGAACGCATTCGGGAAATAGTGCTGTCGCTACGAAATTTCTCACGCCTAGATGAAGCAGAATTCAAAAAAGTGGACATCCACGAAGGTATCGAGAGTACCTTAATGATTTTACAAAATCGTTTAAAGGCAGTAGGTAAACGCCTAGCTATTGAAATTATCAAAGACTACGGTCAATTGCCCTTAGTTGAATGCTATCCAGGTCAACTCAATCAGGTATTTATGAATTTGCTGACAAATGCGATCGATGCTTTAGAAGAGTCATTTGTCAATCGTCATTTGTCATTGGTAAGCAACTCTGAACAAAGGACTAATGACAAAGGATCAATGACAACCCCGCAGATTTGCATCCGCACCCAAATTCAAGATAATTTCGTGCTAATCGGCATTGCTGACAATGGCCCGGGGATAAGTGAGAAAGCGCAAGCGAAACTATTCGATCCCTTTTTCGCTACTAAACCTGTGGGCAAAGGCACTGGCTTGGGATTATCTATCAGTTACCAAATTATTACTGAAAAACATGGTGGTAAATTATACTGTGATTCCACACTGGGAAAAGGGACAGAATTTGCGATCGAGATTCCCATAACACATAAATATTGCGCTACTCTTTATAAAGAAATTGGGATGTCCCTATGAAGCGCTTACTTGCTAACTATCTTTGGGAATTACTTTGGCAAGAATATAGCACCAGGGCAAGTTACGCTCGTACTTACACACAAATGATAACTAATGCGGGTGGAACTGTTGCTAACGATCACATTGCTTTTCGCTCTTTACGCATGACCGTGGATAGCCCACAAGGTAAGGTTAACCTGGGAATTGAGTATTTAGAAAAACTTGCTAAGGTGCTGGGTTATGAGGTGGCAGGAGAGTATACTTTTAACGAAACCCATCTTTATGCCCGTCATTATCGCCATCCCCAACAAGAAGAATTTGACTTGCCTAAGTTATTTATTAGTGAGTTGATTGTAGATGAATTGCCAGAAGAAATTATCCAACTCATCCACGAAACTGTAGATGGCGTAAATTTGCTGAATTTTTCAGCAATAATAGATACTTTTAAAAATGATACTAAACGCCTTGCCAAGGAACTCAAGAAAATTTTTACTCGTCCTTGGGAACCTCCTCATATTTCTGTAGTGGAAAAAGTTAATAAAATCACTCAGTATGGCGCTTGGGTACTGCTGCACGGTTACGCAGTCAACCACTTCACAGGTTATGTCAACCGCCAAAATACCCCAGAATACCCAGATATTGATACTACTGCTCGTGGTTTAGCTCTGCTGGGCGTACCAATGAAAGCAGAGATTGAAGGAGATATCGCTTGCGGTTTGCGACAGACAGCAACGCAAGCAGTTAAAGAGATTGTTGCAGTCCTAGAAGATATCACTGATACAGAAATTCAAATTCCGTGGACATACGCTTATTATGAAATTGCCCAACGTTATATGGTTGAAGAAGAACCAGGTAGGCAAGTCCTATTTGATGCTTTCCTGGGGAAGAATGCTCAGCAGTTGTTTGAAATGACGCGCTTACAATAATTTGTTGTTTGTTGTTTGGGGTTTGTGGTTTGGAACAATAAACCGCCAACCATCAACTACCAACTACTAACTAGTACGGGCGGGTTTTGATAGATATTTTGTGATTGAAGCCTATAAATTTGTGGTCCTTACCCGCCCCTACTATCTACCAACAACTAACTTTCATCTGTTGGCAACTGAGCGGAATCTAAAATACCACTGCGAACGATCAGTTGCGGCCAAATTAATAAGAAAAAGCCCATCCATACAAGTACAGGAATAGCAACTAGAACTGCTACCCACACAGTCTTAAATATCTGTCTCTTATACACATCTGAC
>JANZYY010000067.1 GCA_026419705.1 Fischerella sp. | reverse complement strand
ATTACAAGCAGCGCACGCTTTTACCCCTCAGTCGCGAACAAGTTTTGCTAAACAACGTTCGTATTTTATTTGGCAATCAACCTGCCCACACAACTCAAAAACTAATGGCTGCCCTCAACAGAGATTTAGATGAATCTCCCACCTTACACTCTCTGCTGCGATTAGTTAACTTACCTAAGGGAGGAGTTGTCATGCCTATGTTTGTATGTGGCAGTAAGACCGATCCAGTGGTCAGCCCACCAGAGTTATACGATTGGCGGAATTTCCTCAAATCAGAAGATACCCTGTGGGAATGTGCAAAAGGGCATCATTTCTTTCACTACTTCTATCCTCAAGAGGTTGGAGAGCAACTGCTGAGTTTTTGGCAACGTTTTACTCAAGACTCAGAATCTCAGACAAACCTTAAAAGATGTCAAGCAAATACACCATCGCCAGATGGGACTGTCAGGATAGGAAAGTAAAGAGTAGACCTCCTGTAAAAAAACTTTTGCAAGAGGTGGAAAAATGGTCAAATATCAACCTTTGATTTGGCAAAAGGTAAAGAGGATTAGATAACTATGCTAAAAGTTGGCATAAATGGGTTTGGTAGGATTGGGCGTTTAGTGGTTCGTGCTGGTATCAACAACCCCAACATTGAGTTCGTAGGTATTAATGACCTAGTACCACCAGATAACCTCGCTTACTTGTTTAAGTACGACTCTACCCACGGGATGTATAAGGGCAGCGTTGAGGCAAAAGACGATGGCATCGTTATTGATGGGCACTTTGTTCCTTGTGTATCGATTCGCAATCCAGCAGAATTGCCTTGGGGTAAATTAGGTGCAGATTATGTAGTTGAATCTACGGGATTATTCACCAATTATGAAGGAGCGGCAAACCATCTCCAAGCTGGCGCAAAACGGGTAATTATTTCTGCTCCCACTAAAGATCCGGAAAAAGTAAAAACTTTATTAGTTGGTGTCAATCATCACCTATTTGATCCGGCAAAAGACACGATTGTATCTAATGCCAGCTGTACTACTAATTGTCTGGCTCCGGTCGCGAAGGTTATTAACGATAACTTTGGGTTAACCGAAGGGTTGATGACCACAGTCCATGCTATGACCGCTACCCAGCCCACCGTAGATGGTCCTTCTAAAAAAGACTGGCGTGGCGGTCGTGGTGCAGCACAGAATATCATCCCCTCCTCAACTGGGGCTGCTAAAGCCGTAGCGCTAGTATTACCAGAATTGAAAGGAAAATTGACTGGTATGGCTTTCCGGGTTCCGACTCCAGATGTCTCTGTAGTTGATTTAACTTTTAAGACCGCCAAAGCCACCAGCTACAAAGAAATCTGCGCTGCCATGAAGTCCGCCGCCGAAGGGGAGTTAAATGGTATTTTAGGTTACACAGAAGAAGAGGTTGTTTCTACGGATTTTCAAGGAGATCCTCGCTCTGCCATTTTTGACGCTGGTGCTGGCATTGAACTGAATTCCAACTTTTTCAAGGTGGTGGCATGGTACGATAACGAGTGGGGCTACTCGAATCGCGTGCTTGACCTGATGCTAGCTATGGCAGGGAAAGAAGGATTGTTGTAGAGCTTAAGCTGGCAAAAGGCAGAAAGATTTTGAAAACAGGATGATTTTTGGGAAGTGGTATAGCCTCCTTTCTGCCTTTCTTGCTGGTGAAATATGAGGTATGGATGCATGAAATTTTCCAAAATACACATTTGTGCAATCGCCAATTTATGTAGCGCTAATAGCAACTATATTTTTATCTATATTAACAATTATTAAATTATATCAATAACTCTCATAATCACAGTGTCAATACTGAAAAAAACCTAAAGAATTAGTAATTTAAATACTCAGCTGAATTAGTGCAGCAAGACCAATAATTTATCTGAAACGACAATCACTGCAAGGAATGCAACAAGCGGTGAATATTTACTTATTTTTACTTATTAATAAAAATGCAAAATGATTTAAGAAAATTGCATGCGATCGCACAACCAATCTCGACATCACGTGCCTAGAATAGGTCTGGGGGGTAACTCAGGTCTTGTGCTAAATTCTGCCGGTGTAATTGGTAATAAGTAATGAAAAACATCTTATATTTCTGCCAAGAAATTACCAATTACCACTGATTCAAACATGAAGAATACTGCAACTTAATCACATAAGTCCTGACCAACCAACATTTCAAGAGGTATGTCATGTCGAAGAATTTACTGGAACAATTGCGAGAAATGACCGTTGTGGTCGCAGACACAGGAGATATTAAAGCGATTGAAAAGTTTAAGCCACAAGATGCGACTACCAATCCCTCCTTGATTACTGCTGCGGCGCAAATGCCAGAATATCAGGAAATTGTCGATCAGACTTTGCTCCAAGCAAAGAAAGATCTTGGAACTGGTGCATCTCAAGCTCAAGTAGTTTCTTTGGCATTTGACCGCTTAGCGGTATCCTTTGGATTGAAGATTTTGCAAATTATTCCCGGTCGCGTGTCTACAGAAGTGGATGCACGTCTATCTTATGATACAGAAGGAACTGTTGCGAAAGCACGGGAGTTGATAGCTCAGTATGAAGCAGCAGGAGTTTCTCGCCAACGCATTCTCATCAAAATCGCTTCTACCTGGGAAGGGATTCGTGCGGCAGAAATTTTGGAAAAAGAAGGAATTCACTGTAACCTTACGTTGCTGTTTGGTCTTCATCAAGCTATAGCCTGTGCAGAAGCTGGCGTTACCCTTATTTCTCCCTTCGTCGGACGTATTCTCGATTGGTACAAAAAAGAAACTGGGCGAGATAGTTATCCCCCTGCAGAAGATCCAGGGGTAATATCTGTCACAAACATCTACAACTATTACAAAAAATTCGGTTATCCTACTGAAGTTATGGGAGCCAGTTTCCGCAATATCGGCGAAATTACTGAACTGGCAGGCTGCGACCTGCTGACCATTTCTCCGGCGCTGCTGGGTGAATTGCAAGCAACAGTTGGAGAACTACCTCGCAAACTGGATGCAGCTAAAGCAGCAGAGATGGCAATTGCAAAAATTCCCATGGACAAGACTACTTATGACAAAATGCACGCTGCTGACCGCATGGCATCAGAAAAACTGGATGAAGGTATAAAGGGTTTCACTAAAGCGTTGGAAACCTTAGAGCAACTACTGGCAGAAAGACTATCTAAGCTAGAAGCTGATGCGAAAGTTGCTGTTTAATAAACTACAGCAATAGAATACATCTAAGTAATAACACTGAAAAAATCAGCAGCTTCTCAACCCGGTTTCTTGGAGAAACTGGGTTTCTCATGTGAATTTTGAATTTTGATTTGGGAACTATAAAGTACGAAGTTTAACACCATTTCACAAAATTCCAGATATAAATCCTCCACACCAAAGGATGCACCTGCTTTTCTGTTTGGTCTCAGACTTAAAGTGAAACGGTATTGGGGGGAGGGTTAATCCAAAATCTAAAACCCAAAATCGAATGAATCATCCAGCCTCTAAACATGGAATTTCTACAACTATTTCAAGCAAGGGTAAATTATCTTTGCTGAATTTATCTGCACGGCCATTTAGCCATGTGGGGATCGGCAATCAGATTTATTTTGGGTATGCGATCGCCATCGGTATTGTTGTCGGGGGAACTGCGACTGGAGTTATTCTTGGCGATCGCTACTACAACAGTGCGAACCAGCAAAGAATAGTTGTTCACACTGAACGCAAGCAGTTGAATAATTTGCGAAATACTGCTTTGAGCCTCCAACTACTCTCAGAATTTTCTTCCCATCTTCACAATCCGAAAAAATTTCAGCAAGTAAAATCAGCAGCGATTCAGCGCATTGCCAAAGTCAAACAATTGCTCAGACAAGTCAATTTCTCTGCTTCAACTTCATCAATTAAAACTCTCAAGCCGCTGCTTAGGAAATATAACGCCACATTGGAAACATTCACCCAAAGTTTAGAAACAACTTTGCGTCAGATTGAACCATCAACTTTAAATTCAAGGAAAGTAGGGAAAGCCAAAGAGTTATTCACAGATTTGGCTACGAGCGAGATTTATGCAAAGACGTTGACATTTCTAAGTGAGTTAGCAATTGTCATTGAAACCGCCGAACAGCAAGAAGAAAAAGCAGAAATGGCCTTACATCAGGCACAAATCCTCAGAATACTAATTATTGTTACCAGCATGGGTGTGAGTACAAGTATTGCTTGGCTGATGGCAGTTTACACCAATCGGGCGATCGCACTTCCGATCCAAGCAGTTGCCAATCTTGCTCAAAAAGTCGTCCAAGAATCTAACTTTGAACTACAAGCATCTGTAACCACAAGCGATGAATTGGGCAAATTAGCAACTTACCTCAATCAACTTATTCATCATATCAAAACTCTTTTAGCAGAACAACAAGAAACCAAAATAGCCGCTGATGCTGCCAAGAGCAAATTTTTAGCACATATGAGCCACGAGCTTCGCACACCACTAAACGGTATTTTAGGTTACGCCGAAATTCTCCAACGTTCTCAAAACCTCACCAAAAGAGAACAACGAGGCATTGAAATTATTCACAAATGTGGTTCTCATTTATTAACACTAATTAATGATATTCTCGACCTCTCTAAAATAGAGGCAAATAAACTGCAACTCCACCCAACAGATTTTCATTTACCCTCTTTTCTACAAGGAATAGTAGAAATTTGTCGACTCCAAGCCGAACAAAAAGATATTGAATTTAATTATCAACCTCCAGATAATTTACCATCTGGTATCACTGCTGATAAAAAAAGACTACGGCAAGTTCTGATGAATTTGGTTGGTAATGCTATTAAATTTACTGACACGGGTAGCGTGACATTGCATGTAAAAATCAGAAAAAACCAATCATCCTCACATGTTTATATTCATTTTGCTATTGAAGATACTGGTATAGGCATAAGTTCTCAGCAGTTAGAAAAGATATTTTTACCCTTCGAGCAGCTAGGAGATCAGAAAAGTCAAAACGAAGGTAGAGGATTAGGGCTAACTATTAGTCAAAAAATAGTAGAAATTATGGGTAGTCGCATACTTGTGAAGAGTGAGTTAGGTAAAGGTAGTGTCTTTGAGTTTGAAATAGAATGCCCAATAGCTGATTACTGGACAGAAACCAGTACAATCACAAGTACTGGTAAAATTATTGGTTATTCTGGCACTAGAAAAAAAATACTAATTGTCGATGACAGTTGGGAAAATCGTTCATTAATTGTCAATATTTTAGAAACTATTGGTTTTACAGTTATAGAAGCAAATAATGGACAGGAAGGTTTAGAAAAAGCTCATCAATATCATCCAGATTTGATTATCTCTGATATAGCAATGCCGATTATGGATGGACGAGAAATGCTATTGACAATTCGACAATTGGAGAATTTAAAAGACATAGTAGTAATTCTTTCTTCAGCCAGTATATTTGATACAGAACGAAAAAATAGTTTAGCAATAGGGGCAAATGACTTTTTAGCAAAACCAGTCAAAATTAAAGAACTATATCGGTCTTTATCAAAGCATTTACACATAAGTTGGATTTATGAAAAAACAGAAAATAATCAAGTACAATCTCCAGGCAAGCTATCTAAAACAGAAATGATTATTCCGCCGCAATCTGACTTAAAAATGCTAATTGAATATGCGAAAAAAGGACAAATAAAGGGAATTCAACAAGAAGTAGAAAAACTGGCAAAAATGGATAATGAATATCAACAATTTGTTGCAGAATTAGATGTTTTAGTCAAGTGCTTTAATATTCAAAAAATTCGCCAGTTTTTAGATAAAAAAATCAATTTATCATAATTTTTTATATAGTTTTTTGTCATCTCACCTATGTCAATCGAAATGGGAAAGAAGTTTGAGCAAGAACAAGAAATAGAAACAGTTAAAAATACCGAGACTATTTTAGTAATTGATGATAGCCCAACTAATTTAGAAGTACTATATTCTGCTTTAAGCAGTGCAGGCTACGAAGTATTAGTTGAGATGGATGGCATGAGTGGTATTGAACAGGTTAAAAACAATCCACCTGATTTGATACTACTAGATATTATGATGCCAAAATTAAATGGGTTTGAAACATGTCGCTTGTTGCAGGCAGATTTATCTACAAAAGACATTCCAATTATTTTTATAACTGCTCTTGCAGATATAGAAGAAAAAGTTAAAGGTTTAAGTCTAGGAGCGGTTGATTATATTACAAAACCATTTCAACAGGATGAAGTCTTAGCTAGAGTTCATTTGCAGCTAAAACTGAGACGATTAAACATAGAATTAGAACAGCAAAAAAAACTATTAGAAAAACGAGTAGAAGAAAGAACGGCGGAACTTTATCAGGCTTTGGAACAACTTAAAAAAACTCAATTACAGCTAGTACAATCCGAGAGAACTTCTTCATTAGGACAGATAGTTGCAGGAATTGTTCATGAAGTTAATAATCCCATTGGCTTAATTTCCACAAATTTATATTATGCCAAGAATTACTTGGAAGAACTGATTAATTTGGTGAAACTTTACCAACAAAAATTTCCACATCCAGGTAAAGATATTGAAGATAGAATGGAAACAATGGATCTGGAGCATGTCCTTGAAGACTTACCTAAACTAATTTCTTCAATGAAACTAGGGACTGATAACATACGCGGAATCATGCAGTCTTTGCGGAACTTTTCACGCGCTGACGGAGAACAAAAAAAATCTGTTGATATTCATGAAGGTATAGAAACAACTCTGTTAATTTTACAGTACCGCTTGAAAGCTAATCCTAAACGTCCCGCCATCCAGATAGTAAGAGAATATGGTAATTTACCGAAAATAGAATGCTATCCTGGACAACTCAATCAAGTCTTTATGAATTTGCTAGTAAATGCAATTGATTCTTTAGATGAGTCGTTTTTCACTAGGAGACAGTCTGTTGCGGAGGTTTCCTCTGCGATCGCACCTGCTGTTCATTCGTCATTAGTACATGACAAAGAGCAAATAAATATGAACAAAGGATCGCGGACAAATCCTCAGATTCGGATTTGTACTAACGTAGACAAAGAGCAAGTAATAATCAGCCTTGCTAATAATGCGATGGGGATACCAGATTTATTCCCAAGTCAAATATTTCCGCCTTTCTTCTCGACAAAACCTAAGACCAAAGGGAATGAGTTAGGACTGGCAATTAGCTACCAAATTATAACTGAGAACCACGGCGGAAAATTACAATGTATTTCATCACCAAATCAAGGAACAGAATTTATAATTCAGATTCCGTTATGAAAAATCTGAAATTTGTAGGGCGCATTAGCGATCGCGTCACGCACCATATATTAGAAAGAGTAGCAGCATACATAATCAATTAACAGTTACTTTGTATTTCTGCATACAGAAATAGCCGTATCAGGATTGTCGCTAAATACACCATCAATTCCTAAATTAAAAAACAATTCATACTCCCCTTGAGGATTTCCTCGCAAGTCCACTGGTAAAAAGAAATCTTCATTTCGTAAAGTCCAAATATGAACCAGTAAATTAGCCTTGTGAGCATCGCTGACTAGAGATGTTGGCGACAGCAATTTACCATCACTATCTCTAGGTAAAAGCAGGTTTTTATGAATACCTATTGCTTGGGCATATTTAGAAATTTCCCTCAAGCCTTCTGCAGTTGCTAAATCTATATAAGTACGCTCATCACCACTGACTACGAAATCATAAGGCTTGCCACAAACATTGAGCAGTTGCACAAGAGGTAAATCAGTTTTTATAGACAATTCTTGTAAATTACTAACTTCAAAAGACTGAATAAAAACAGGTGCATTACTTCCCTCATAACCATTTGCTTGCAAAGTTTTAACTAGAGTTTCTTCCAATGGTAATCCAATAGATTGAAAGTAAGTTGGATGCTTTGTTTCTGGATAAATACCAATAGTGCGTCCTATTTCTACACTTTTGCGCTTGATTAAATCGATAATTTCCTGCAAAGTTGGAATTTCCCAGATGCCGTCATAAGCTGTATTTTGAGGACGCAGTTGAGGAATTCGTTCTTTAGTTCGTAAAGTTTTAATTTCTGCTAGAGTAAAATCTTCGGTAAACCAGCCATTTTTTACTTCTCCATCAACAACTTTAATAGTTTTGCGACTAGAAAATTCTGGACGGATAGCAACGTCTGTTGTTGCAGAAATTTCGTTTTCATGGCGAGCAATTAAAAAACCATCTTTTGTAATAACTAAGTCTGGTTCAATAAAATCAGCCTTCATATCAATGGCTAATTCGTAAGCAGCTAATGTATGTTCTGGTCGATAGCCACTTGCACCTCTGTGTGCGATGATAATTGGGGGTTTTCGCATCACAGTTGGAAAAATAGTAAAGAGCAAAGAGGAAAAGTTAAAGGGTATTTTTCTTTGAGTACACTCTCTAGGGTACTAAACAGACAGTTTATCTGCGTGAGTAGCCACTATATGGTTAAAAAGATCTCAAAAATATTTGATGAAGTAGAAGATTCGATTCGTTAAATTTGATTAAGCTATATAGCTGGGACTAGGTACTATCTAGATTTTGCACGCCTATGCGACAGCCCCCAGGCAAACCTGCAAATCCTTGTGACCAGCTTAACCTGGTCACGAGAATCCGAGAATCCAAGAATCGAAAATTAACAGCCCCTGGCTCTTCTACTCGAATGTTCAGCCAGCGCCTCGAAAGAGAGTTTCCACGCCAGGTGAGGCTACGTGCTACAACTGTTGGAACTACCAAGGGCGTCGTGGTTACCCATGTAGATCCAACGTTGAAAAACTTCTCGCACAGTAGGGTGCAAAATGTCTGTCAGTAAAACTTTTCAGATATTCTCTCATAACCCCTAGCCCCTGCATGTTTTGGGCGAAAAGGAGATACATTTGGTGGAGTTGATCAAACCGGAAGTGAAACAGCGAGTTCTGGAACTGCGACAATTGCTACAAAAGGCTAGTTATGCTTACTACGTCCTCGATTCTCCAATTATGGAAGATGCAGTTTACGATCAACTGTATCGAGAATTGCAGAACCTAGAAAACCAGTATCCAGAATTGGTAACACCGGATAGCCCTACTCAGCGGGTGGGAGAAAAACCTGCAACACAGTTTAATTCGGTACGCCACAATATCCCACTGTATAGTTTAGAAAATGCGTTCAGTATAGATGAATTGCTGGCTTGGGATCAACGATGGCGGCGACAACTACCCCCGCAAACAGAAGTAGAGTATGTCTGCGAATTAAAAATTGATGGAAATGCTTTAGCTTTAACTTACGAAAATGGGATTCTCAGCCGAGGTGCTACTAGGGGTGATGGCGTAACTGGTGAAGACATCACCCAAAATGTGAGGACAATTCGTTCAATTCCCTTGCGTTTGAATGTAGAGGCGTTGCGTGCAATGTCTCTAACAGAAAGGGTAGAAGTGCGGGGTGAAGCATTTTTACCCCTAGATGTGTTTAAGCAAATAAATGAAGAAAGGCAAAAAGCGGGCGAGTCTTTATTTGCCAATCCTCGCAACGCTGCAGCTGGTACACTCAGACAGCTAGACCCTCGCATTGTGGCGCAAAGGAGACTAGATTTTTTTGCCTATACGCTGCACATTGCCGGTATGGACGATGCTAGTATCGTCAATACCCAGTGGGAAGCCCTGGAGTTACTACAGAAGTTGGGTTTTCGCGTTAATCCTCATAGGCGTTTGTGTACTTCTTTACAGGAGGTTGCAGAATATTACCAATATTGGGATACACAACGGTTGAATTTACCCTATATGACCGATGGGGTAGTGGTGAAGCTAAATTCCCTGAAATTGCAAGAACAGTTAGGATTTACACAGAAGTTTCCTCGTTGGGCGCTAGCCCTCAAATATGCGCCAGAAGAAGCACCCACTCGTGTAGAAAATATTGTGGTGAATGTGGGACGGACGGGAGCGCTGACTCCACTAGCAGAATTGCGCCCCGTGCAGCTGGCGGGAACTACAGTTTCCCGCGCTACTTTACACAACGCCGATCGCATTGCTCAATTAGATATCCGCATCGGCGATACCGTGATTGTTCGCAAAGCTGGGGAAATTATCCCAGAAGTTGTGCGCGTACTCAAGGAACTGCGTCCCCCAGACACAAAAACCTTTGTTATGCCTACTCATTGCCCAGTATGCTCAAGTGTCGTGGTGCGGGAAATGGGTGAAGCAGTGACTCGTTGTGTGAATGCTTCGTGTCCCGCTATTCTCAAAGCAGCGATTGAACATTGGGTCAGCCGTGATGCTTTAGATATTCGGGGTATAGGCGAAAAACTCGTGCATCAACTTGTGGATAGAGGTTTAGTCCATTCTGTTGCCGATTTATATGACTTGACAGCCGACAAATTGTGTGAGTTAGAACGAATGGGGAAAAAGTCGGCTGAAAAATTAGTGGATGCGATCGCCCAATCGAAAAATCAACCTTGGTCAAGGGTATTGTATGGTTTGGGTATCCGTCACGTTGGTAGTGTCAATGCCCAATTGCTAACACAAAAGTTTAAGAATGTTGAACAGTTGGCAGCAGCACGAATTTCAGACATTGAGGGTATTTACGGTATTGGTAGGGAAATCGCTGAGTCTGTGTACCAGTGGTTCCGCATTAGCGCCAATCAAGCTTTGATTGAACGCTTGCAAACAGCTGGATTGCAACTTGCCTGTACAGAAGAAACTCAAGCAGTTGAGAAGAGTAATCAAAAGTTAGCGGGCAAGACTTTTGCGATCACTGGTACTTTGCCGACCTTGAAACGAGATCGAGCAAAGGCATTAATTCAAAAAGCTGGTGGAAAAGTTACTGAGTCTGTAAGTAAAAAAACCGACTATCTAGTCGTGGGAGAAGATGCAGGCTCTAAGTTGGCAAAGGCGCAAGAGTTGGGTATTACGCAGTTAAGCGAGGCACAGTTATTGGAGATGTTGCAACAGTAATATCAAAGTTATTCAACAATTTTGCTTGCTGGAGAGTGTCAAGCTCTTTTTTGTAGCCTTACACTTGCTAACTCTGCTGCTAACTCGATCGCTGCTTTCATACTCGTCGCATCAGCAACTCCTTTACCAGCAATATCAAATGCTGTACCGTGATCCGGTGAGGTACGAATGAAGGGAAGACCGATAGAAGTGTTTACTGCTCGGTCAAACGCCATTAGCTTCACCGGAATTAATCCTTGGTCATGGTAGAGTGCGATGTAAGCATCCGCTGGATTTTGGATTTGAGATTTCGGATGTTGAACGATAGTGTCTCCGTACCAGGCTTGACCGGGCTTGACCCACATTGTATCTGGTGGAATCGGACCATCTAGCTGCCAATTCGGACGTTTTTGACGTTCTTGCTCTAGCCAGGGAATTAACCAATCTTGTTCTTCGCGTCCGAGTTGTCCCTGTTCGCCACTGTGTGGGTTCAATCCCGCGATCGCTATTTTCCCATTCTCAATGCCAAAATCCTGCTCTAAACACTCCACCAATAAGTCAAGTTTTTTTGTCAACAGCTTTGGTGTTAACACCCAGGGTACTTGACACAAGGGGATATGCGTAGTAGCTAATAAACTTCGCAGCGTCCAGTTAGTATGGGGCGATCGCGCTACGAATAACATGCCAAATCTATCTGTACCCGACTTTTGAGCTAAAAGTTCTGTTTGTCCAGGATAGTCATACCCTGCAGCTTTCCAGGCAGATTTAGCGATCGGGGCGGTAACTATGGCATCAAATTCTCCTTGTTGAGTGCGGGCGATCGCACATTCTATGTAGGCAAAACTAGCTGCACCACTAGCTGCATTACCTGTGCCAATGACAATTTTACTTTTAATTTCTTCTTCTAGTGGCACATCAAGAATTGACAGATTTTCTGGGTTTGCTAAAGGTACTAAACTTCCATTTACGAGAATTCTAGTGTAATTTTGTAATAGCAATTCCTGGCTACCTACAACAGTTACATCAAAATTTTTACTCAACCCTGGGTCTGCTAAAGCTTTTAATATCACTTCTGGCCCTATTCCAGCTGGATCTCCCAAAGTCAGTGCTAGACGGGGACGACGCGGCAATGGCAAAATATCATTTTTTTTATTTAATAAAGACATATCAGCTATCCCAGCTTTTAACTTGCCTTTCAAAAGCGTCTCGATGCGATCGTGTTAACTGACACCAGAAAAGGGAATTGGAGCCTGACGAAAGAAGGCAATGTTGACCCTAGACTCCAAGTCAATTTTTGAGTCAAGCAGCTGTCATGCTCCAGTGGCAGTATTTGCGCCTAGCTATTTACTTAGTTGCAATGGTGACAATATCTTGTCATTTACTCTGTTTATCCCTGGGGGTTCGCCTGAGAATTTGTGTCACAATACTTCATATTACTTTCATCCTACCAGCTGTTCTGGAAGGCTCTGGTAGACTTAACTTAATTAAACAATTCGCAAAGGAGAATTACAGCAATGGGTGGCGAGATGTTCAATGCAGCAATATTATCCTTCGCCTTAATCTTTGTAGGCTGGGGCTTAGGTATTTTACTACTGAAAATCCAGGGCGCAGAACAAGAGTAGTTCCCTTTCAGAAGCGTTTTGACATCGAGAGGCTATTGTACAGTCTCTCGCCTGCGTTTGCATGCTCAAAAAGAATGTAAACTTTCGTTTGTTCATACGATTCTGATAAGATTTTATTCATAAAAGTTTAAGTTTTGTAAAAAACCCTCATGAAATTATTAATTGTCGGTGCCACTGGCACCTTGGGAAGACAAGTGGCTCGTCGTGCCATCGATGAGGGGTACAAAGTACGTTGTCTTGTCCGGAGTGCAAAAAAAGCCGCATTCCTCAAAGAGTGGGGTGCGGAACTTGTACCGGGAGATTTGTGCTACCCCCAAACACTAGAAGCGGCGCTGGAAGGTGTAACCGCAGTTATTGATGCGGCTACTTCTCGTCCTACTGATTCACTGAGTATCAAACAAGTGGATTGGGAAGGCAAGGTATCCTTAATTCAGGCGTGTTTGGCGGCAGGCGTAAAACGTTTTATATTCTTTTCTATATTGGATGCCGATAAGTATCCAAAAGTGCCACTGATGGAAATCAAGCGGTGTACAGAATTGTTTTTGGCAGAGTCCGGTTTGAATTACACCGTATTGCAACTGGCTGGATTTATGCAAGGCTTAATCGGTCAATATGGAATCCCCATTTTGGAAAACCAGCCAGTTTGGGTAACAGGTGAGTCTTCGCCTATTGCCTATATGGATACTCAAGACATAGCTAAATTTGCCATCCGGGCATTGAGCATACCGGAAACCGAAAAGCGAACTTTCCCAGTGGTAGGTACTCGTGCTTGGAGTGCCGAGGAAATCATTAGCTTATGCGAGCGCTTATCTGGAAAAGAAGCCAGAGTAACACGGATGCCAGTAAACTTACTGCGTACCATGCGCTGGATGCTACGGTTCTTCCAATGGGGATGGAATGTAGCAGATAGACTAGCATTTACAGAAGTACTAGCAAGTGGTAGACCTCTCAATGCTTCAATGGATGAAGTATATCAAGTCTTTGGACTCGATCCAAAAGATACCACAACTCTAGAAAGCTATTTGCAAGAGTACTTCAATCGCATTATGAAGAAGCTCAAAGAGCTAGACTACGAAAAAAATAAAGCCAAAAAAAAGAAAGAAAAAAAGACTCCGTTTAAAAAAGTTGATGGTCAATAGTCAATGGTTGGTGGTTGGTGGTTGCTTGGAACAGACAACAAACAACAAACAACTAATGACTAAATTGACCAAAATGTGTAAGGATTAACATAATAAAGAGCAGCGCCTTAAGATTGGATATTTGAGTGTGCCGAAAGCAGGCATTATCTACAATGACGTTAAACCGATAGCAGGTCGCGTCGCCACTGAGTTGGAAGAAAAGTTCACCGCCGCTGGTTGGGATGTCTGCATCGCGACTGGTGCTGGTGGCATGTTGGGCTACTCTACCCCAGATAGCCCTGTATGCCATACCCCAATAGAAGGTCTAACACCTCCTGGCTTTGACTCAGAAACACAGTTTGCGATCGTGCTAGGTGGAGATGGTACAGTTTTGGCAGCATCTCGCCTCGTAGCTCCTTGTGGCATCCCTATGCTCACAGTTAATAC
>JANZYY010000671.1 GCA_026419705.1 Fischerella sp. | reverse complement strand
CCGTCCAAATTGGCACAACAGGCGCAAAAACAGCCAAAAAGATTTCTGGTGCTCAGGTACGAGAATTTGACTCTACTCCATTAGCTTTGCAGGAACTGGCAAATGGTAACGTAGATGCTGTCATCAACGATCGTCCTGTCACGTTAGAAGCGATCAACAGTGGTAATCTCAAAGGTATAAAGGTAGTTGGTGAACTCCTTACCGAAGAATATTACGGCATTGCCATGCCCAAAAACTCTCCCAACCTCAACGCTATCAACACAGCTTTAGCAAAAATCATTGCAGATAGCAACTATACTCAAATTTATAAAAAGTGGTTTGGCGTAGAACCACCGCAATTACCAGAGACTGTCCCCACTTCCTAGGTGGTTCATCGCATTAGTTTTGATGAGTTGTGAAAGTTCGTAGCCAGGGCTTTAGCCCTTAAAATTGAGCGATAAATCGCTCACTACGAACCCCTCATAATTAATGACAGAGTACTAGTAGTTGATCGCAAAAGTTTTGATAGGTCAATTTATCTTCAATTCCTCTTTTTTTCTTCTTCCTTTGCGTACTTTGCGTCCTTTGTGGTTCGTTGTAGTTAGTTTTTTTATCCATCAGAATTAATGAGACAGACCACTAGATCTGCTACATAACCTTTGGAGGGTAGACAAGTGGGGATGTGGGGAAAACTATACCCCATCACCCCATCTTAAAATCTCCATCACCTCATTAACGAAAAATGTTGCAAAGTCTAAACATCATTCTCAACGCTCTACCCAGTTTGCTAACTGGTGCTTTAGTCACACTTCAAATTACCCTCCTTTCTGTTTTATTAGGTATGATTGGTGGCTCCTTAATTGGAATTACTCGTCTTTCACCAATTATGCCTCTACGTTGGGCAACTCGCGCTTATGTCGATTTCTTTCGCGGTACTCCTTTGCTGGTACAGATATTTATGATTTACTTTGGCTTACCAGCACTGGCTCAAAGCTTTGGTGTCACCTTGCGCTTCGATCGTTTACTAGCTGCTGTTGTCGCTCTTAGCCTTAACAGTGCTGCTTATATTGGTGAAATTGTCCGCGCTGGTATCCAATCCATTGAACCAGGACAAGCAGAAGCAGCAAGTTCTCTGGGTATGAGTGGAGTACAAACTATGCGCTACATTATCTTTCCCCAAGCACTGCGCCGCATGATTCCACCCTTGGGAAACGAATTTATTACCTTACTCAAGGATACAAGTCTTGTTGCCGTGATTGGCTTTGAAGAACTATTTCGACGGGGTCAATTAATTGTAGCTGATACTTACCGTGCTTTTGAAATTTACACCGCAGTTGCTTTAGTATATCTCGTTCTCACCTTAGCTTCATCACAATTTTTTTCTTTTCTTGAAGTTTGGATGAATCCAGTTAAACGTCAGAAACACAAGCCGCTCAAATCAAGTTAGTTATTATGAGGGCAGATGACAGAAAATTTTCATGTACTTCTGTTTGATTTTTGACTGCAAACCAGGCGATCGCTTTCAATTAGGATGTACTAGATACCAAGGCTGTTGGCGATCGCCCAAGTAATGCTCTTTTACAACTTTTTACTTTTTACCTCTCCAATCTATAGTCTCTAAATTATAGGTACTTGCTTCATATTCGCTTTGACAAAAAGTATCAGATTGCCATTTTGCGCTTCCATATCTACAATCCGGAATCGAGTATTGTTAAACTCCAAATATGGCAAATTTGCTAATTCTTTTACTTTGTTCATTAATGTGACTACAATATTTAAGGAAATGCCCTTTCCTTGAGTACATTGAAAACTTTCTATCAGAATAGGTTGGTGAATAGCAAGCAAACTAACTACTGCGGTAAAACCTATTTGACTGTTATTACCTTTTTCATGTATCAGAACTGTGCCATCAAATTGAAGTTTGCCATTACCAGGTAAATAAATTTGGATTTTTTGTGGTAGCAAGCTGATAATTTCGCCATCTACATTTAAATCAAAGCGTTGTATCTTGCTAAGAATAAAGTTTGATGTCAAGGCGCGGTTTATATCTGCTTCAGTGAGTACTAGACGAGCAGTAGTATTTACAGGTTGATTCAGTTCAATTTGACCGAAAATCGCACTGAGAGGATTGATAGCAATGTGATCTGTTTGTAGATTGATTTCTTGCACGCGAATGTCTTTTACTTCTAGCCCCTCTCCAGCAAAAGAAACAGCATCTGCTTGTCCTTGAATGACTTTTAGCAAATCTGTTTGCACATCTACGTCTATTTTTTCTGCTTTATCTAACTGATGGGATATGCTGTTCTCTGCAACTTGGGATAGTAAATTCTTTTCTATTTTTTGCTCTTGTGACATGGGTTTAAGCTTCCGAGAGTCTTCTGCTTAATTGAAACGCTGATGACTCAGGAGTGTATCTGCATTAGGTTATATTGTCATGTTATGTCCGATCAAACACTGGCGTTGCATTCCATGGGGATGGAGAATAAACCACCAAGACGCCAAGAACACCAAGAATTGAGTTTTTCAATGAAAAGAGAAAATAAAATCATTCTGCTGTCTCTGCAATGCTCAAATACTTATACTATCTGCATGTATTGGTAATGGGTAACTGGTACTCGTTCATAGTTGCAATGACTGAAAATTGCGATCCAGGCTTGATAGAAACCTCTGACTAGAGCCGTTTTTGTACTAGCAACACATGAAAAAAACAAATCTTAGGCGTTGCTGAATCGCGCTATGAATTCGGATGACCAGACGCGATATATCGCGTCTGGTCAATGGTTTTAATGGTTTT
>JANZYY010000670.1 GCA_026419705.1 Fischerella sp. | reverse complement strand
CTCACCAAAGGAGTGTGTAAGCTAATAACTCTAAGTAGAGATGCAAGTATTATTTTAGGAGTTTGAAAATGGCTACTGCTGAAAAAAGTCTACTTGGTTTCGCTGAGCAAGGTGGAAAAGGCTCTGAGGTTACTGATGACGCGAATTTCAAATATATCTATTTCACTGAGGGCACAATGGGTGTGAATAATATAAATCTGCCACTTGATCCAGAAATTGGTGGTGGTGCAATGTTGCGCAACATCGTGCGCGCTGGTGTAAGCACTGCTGGTCAGATCGCGTTTATCCCGCGCCCGAAGACATTAGCAAGCATGATGGCTGGTGTTCTTGGACAGGCTGCTGTGCAAAGTTATGGTATTAACTGGGATGCATTTGGACCAGGCTGGATAACAACTAATCAGGATTACTCCAATAACCCAGTGACACTAACAACTTCTAATCGAATTGAGGTTTTAGTTGTGCAGAACACTGGTTCTATTACGATTAATGGTAAGAATGATTCTGATGGTGCTATTTTAATGCAAATTCCATCAGGCTCTGGTCAGCCTAAATTGGGTACCTTCACAAGCAGCGTTGATTTTAAGAAGATTGTAAATGTAACGATTTCTGGCAGCGCAAAATTGAAAATTGGTATTCGTGAAACCGGTGCAACAACTTATCAACTCTCGTTAAACTCTGATCAATTTTCACTTTCATACTATACAGTACGCTTTTTGCCCGGCAAGATTTGGAGAGAGACCTTTGTTGACACTCGCTTTATCGCTCTTGGTTTGGAGTGGGCAGCTTCGCAGTTTATGCGTGGCACACTAACCATGCTTGGTCGCTCGCCGAAAATTGATACGGGTTCACAAAGCCTCTCGGTTACACCAGACAATGGCAACCCATTTGTTGGTGTTTCTGGCTTTGTTGAGTTCGGTGGCACATCGCTAAAAACTGTAGCTGGAAACTTTGCTATTCAAAACCAAGTTGCGATGGATGAGGAATATGTCATTGGCTCATACTATCCAGAATCATTGGACATTGTTTCTCGAACGGCTGCGATTAACTTTATTACTAAGGTAGACGATGCTGATTTATACAAAAAACTGACTTATAATCCTGGTGCGTCAAACGAATGGTCTGAACAGATCATGCGAGATGGAAACTTTGTTTTCTCGATGGCATCTGAGCCACGTAGCGCACCGAGCACATCGCCATTTTCGGCTAATGCTCCAAGTGGCTATCAAAATCTGCGCAACCGAATTTTGATCTACGCTAACATGGATGCAAACAAGATGGCGTGGACGGCGACACCTATTGGATTGCGTGCTCAGCGACAGATTACAATGCAGATGAGCGGACTTTTCCTTGCTGACGCCGATCCCATTCGTGTCCAAATTGTTACTGTTGATTAGTAATTGGAGGGACTTCGGTCCCTCCACCAACACCTAACTTTTAGGAGGAACAAGAATGAATTTTGGTAAATACTCTATCCTGACAAACAAACGACATTATTTGCGAGATGAGTCGAACTGGTGGTGGGAATTCAAGCCGATTACCTCTGCAGATGAACTGCGCATTGTTCAATTTTGGAACGATGGGAAAGACCATACGTGGGTAGAGGCAATGTGGCTTGAGCTTGCCCTGTCGTTTGGTGGAACGAACATTCCTGCTGATGAAAGCAAGCCGGTTGAGGAAGGTGGCGAGCCATACATTCTGCCAAGCGACAATATTGATGTACGCATTGAAAAACTAAAAGAAATGCCAAGCCGATTAGTACGAGAGTTGTGGGATGAGCTGGGAAAAGTAGTCCAGGGGTGGGGGCCAAGAAAAGAGGATTAGAAGAAGACGAAGAAGTCGAAGCCTTAGAAAATTACATCAAGGACTACATCCTTGGCGAACAGTCTGATAACAGTTTGCTTAACATTTACATATCCTACATTATTGAGGAGCGTAAAGGAAGATATTTATTTCCTAACCCACTGGACGAACCAGTATTTTATAGGCGCATCAAAAGATGGGTTGAAGAGGGGTTAGAAGAGCGCCAACGGTACTTGCAACAAGTGCAAACCGCGAAAAAGCAAACGGGATAGGAAAGAAACCTATCCCGTTTTTTCTGGAGTGAGCTATGGCACGATTGTTCGAGAATATTTCCGATGTTAGCCTTAGTCGAGCTATTAAGCGTCTGAAAGCCGTAATTGGTGAGGAAACCTATACCAATCTCTCCAAGCGTGCGCCAATTAATGATTGGATATTGAGTAACATCGCCAGCAATGTTGTTTGGGAGGTAAGCACCAACCGCCCACTGACTTTAGGTTCAGAATACAAGATATATCTGGCTAGTATTGATTTCTCGAACATCAACAAATCGATGACGAGAAACGCACGCAAGGATGAAAAAGCGCCCATTCTGCTCAATGTGGGCATGTTTGCCAATCCGCAAAATGCAATTCTTATTCCATCTGACAAAGGTGCGCAACTGTTGCGCTTAGCTCGTGTAACTCCAGAAGGTGAAGATGCAACAAATGATCTAACCTACGTAATCCTTGATGTAATTGAAGAGATGCGACTGCTTCAACCAAGTTCGATGGTTCAAGTCAGTAAAAAAAATCCAGACCGATTGCTAAAGCGAGCAATGAAAATTGTAAAAACCGGATTTGGTCAGCCGAGTATATTCAACACTGATGCGATTATTCAGGAAATGCTTCGTCATGGCAAATCATTAATTGCTGTCTCTTATACACATCT
>JANZYY010000669.1 GCA_026419705.1 Fischerella sp. | reverse complement strand
CTACTACTAGGGGTGCGTCCTAGTGCGATGGTCATTAGAGCAAATCTCCAAATTTATAAGTACAGGTTTTTACTTCTGCATATAGACTGCTAGTTTTTAGCTGCCTATACACATAATGTAAACTAGATTGTCAATCTAGTTTACAATTTTTTACTCACTCTAATCATATTATGTGTTCTTCGCTAATTTTGCCAGCATTTTTTTAACTCAACTTAATCTTTAGAAAAGAAAAATTTAAATTAAAAACGTAATTTATTTTTTTAAATACAATCATTTCTGAAATGGTAGAGAAAAAAGGAATTGCTAATCCTTAACAAAATTTATCTCCTCTGTCCTCAGCAACCACTGGCTCCTACCTTCTTCAAGCTAAAATGAGACCGAAAGTGAAATAAATTTTGAAGTTAAATGTTCACGATTGATTTAACCGTAAGAAATACTCCCTTTCCGATATCAGTACAACGCAAGACTGCTGAGGATGCAGAAGCTGTTTATCAATTAGTTTTAGCAGCTATGGCTTCTGGTAAGCCTGAAATCGTAGAACTCAAGTGCGAGGGCAAAATAGAGAAAAAAATCGCCGTCCGCGCTAGCGAAATTTCTGGAGTGCAGGTAGCACAAAAAGACAGTGCTGCAACTGCTAGCGGCAGGCCACCTGGTTTCTTCGCCCTCGCCTCAGAATAAAGAGGTGACACTATATTAATGGCGAAACTGGGTATCAAGGTAAAAGATTTAAACTTCAGCTGGCCTTCAGGAGAAAAAGTAATCAAATCTTGCTCTCTAGAAGTACCCAAGGGAGAATTCTGGATGCTGCT
Organism: Fischerella sp.; assembly: GCA_026419705.1. Taxonomy (GTDB): domain Bacteria; phylum Cyanobacteriota; class Cyanobacteriia; order Cyanobacteriales; family Nostocaceae; genus PCC9605. Next base: position 1,970 of record JANZYY010000669.1, on the reverse strand, counting down.
GGGTACAAATGGCAGTGGCAAATCGACATTACTGAGACTGCTAGCAGGATTGTTGGCTCCTCAGTCCGGTGAAATTGGGGTTTTGCATCCCATTGGCTTTGTTTTCCAAAACCCCGATCACCAATTGGTAATGCCCACCGTTGGTGCTGATGTGGCTTTTGGTCTAGTGGAAGAAAAATTGCCGCTAGCTATGGTGAGAGCAAGGGTTGAGGAGGCATTAGCAGCAGTGAACTTGCTGGGACTGCAACGACGTCCTATCTATGCTTTGAGTGGAGGACAAAAACAGCGAGTCGCGATCGCTGGTGCTTTAGCTCGTCATTGTGCAGTTCTACTATTAGATGAACCCACCGCTTTACTCGACCCAGATAGCCAACTGGAATTGGTGGCTAGTGTTCGCAAATTAGTCAAAAGCCGAGGCATTACCGCGCTTTGGGTAACACATCGCCTAGATGAATTAAACTACTGCGATGGTGCTTTTTTGTTAGAAAGAGGCTCTTTGGTAGATAGAGGAGAAGTTCAGCGGCTCAAACAGCGTCTGATGCAGTTACAGGATGAAGCTGGATAATTATCATTAGTCATTGGTCATTAGTTGTTAACTGGTTAGCAATGACTAATGACTCTTCAGGCTATTTTTGTAAAGCTATTGCATTTTTTCACTTTGTAACACTGTGTTACAAGGTATGGTTGAATTACTATAAAAGTTATGAATGAATTTTGTTAACTCTAGAAAATTGTGATTCAAAACCATGTCCCGTTCCTTAACCCCAGCCGTTCTGCTTGTCGACGGCTACAACATCATTGGTGCTTGGTCTTGCCTGAAAAAAACTCGCGATCGCGCTGGACTAGAAGCAGCACGCTGGGAACTAGTAGAAGCTATGATTACTTATAGCGCCTTTCAAGGATACGAGACACTTATTGTTTTTGACGCCCAACATCAAAATACAAGTAGCAATAAAGAAGTCATTACAGAGCTTTTATCCGTTCATTATACTGATTTTGGTCAAACGGCAGACACCTACATAGAAAAAGCCTGTGCGTCTTTGCGTTCTTCTGTGACCCAATCTCTGATTTCTCGTGTGATTGTTGCTACATCTGATCGGGCACAACAACTAACGATCCAAGGGTATGGAGCCGAATGGCTATCAGCACAACAGCTGTGTCATGAAGTGCAAGCCACAGTTTGCCGGGTTCGGCAAAAATATCAACCACGTAAAAAATCCAATAGTAGGTTTTTAGCTAATTCCATTGATGCCAAGGCACGGCAGCGTTTAGCTGAACTGCGAATGGAATTAAAATAAGCATTCTATGTCAGCTTAGCCTCTACTGGCTTTGTCAGTTGAGAGCAGCATAATGGTGTAAAAATTATTAGAGTCGAACTGCTACTTAAATTTTTTTGGAAAATTTTTCCGAAGGTACTTGCCATTTTCTATAGTTTGGTACTAAAATTATTAATCGTGACATTCCTCAGTAGCTCAGCGGTAGAGCGGTCGGCTGTTAACCGATTGGTCGCAGGTTCGAATCCTGCCTGGGGAGTTAAGTAGTATAACTGTAGCACACACGTATGAATAGGTTGAGTTGTGTGAACAGGGCAATCTGTACATTACGAATGAAATATCACTGTTAGCAACGGCAATAATGCCAGGAAAAACCTATTCCAAAATTGCGTGTTTAACTCTGAAATTGGTTCTGGTTGCCCTAATAGAGCTTCTATCCTTTGCTCTAAACGTTCTGCGCTACTATATGCCAATGCTGCACAGCAGATTTCCGAGCTGACAGGGGGAGTACTTACTACTAATATTAATGATTCTGCTAGTAGTAAAGGATCTACTTGCAATGCAGCGTGAGCGTCAGCACGTAGTTCGCGCAAAATCAAAAGTTCTTGCCACAATGCTTCTGTATTAGGTAACCAAACCGTGCAGGAACGCACCCAACCCAACCAGAAAAACCAGAATGTATCTCTGTAATGGTAA
>JANZYY010000668.1 GCA_026419705.1 Fischerella sp. | reverse complement strand
AGATGTGTATAAGAGACAGGTCGTGGGGCCGGTGAGTTCCCCAATTCCCCTACAGAAAATGAATGGCTTTTTTGGGTGCGCGATAATGGAATTGGCATTGAGCCGCAGTATTGCGATCGCATTTTCGTCATCTTTCAGCGTTTACACGCCCGCGGCAAATATCCCGGTACTGGTATTGGCTTGGCAATTTGTAAGAAAATTGTCGAGCGTCACGGCGGACGCATTTGGGTGGAGTCGGAACTCGGTAAGGGAACAACCTTCTACTTCACAATTCCGGATAGGATAGATACGCCATCATGAATATTTCCACAGATTTTATGCCTATTGAGGTTTTGTTAATAGAAGACAACCCCGGCGATGTAGAGTTAACCAAAATAGCTCTGGAAGACAGCAAAATTTCTGTTAACTTGAACGTAGTTGAGGATGGCGTAGAGGCGATTGCATTTTTGCGTAGAGAGGGAAAGTATGCTCAAGTGACACACCCTGATATTGTACTACTCGATTTGAATCTGCCCAAAAAAGACGGCAGGGAAGTACTGGCAGAAATTAAAGCAGATGACAACCTCAAGCGAATTCCTGTGGTTGTGCTGACAACTTCTCAGGCTGAAGAAGATATTCTCAGAGCCTATAATCTTTCTGCTAACTGCTATATTAACAAACCGGTTGACTTCGATCAGTTCGTTAAAATAGTACAATCCATAGAAACTTTTTGGTTTACGATTGTCAAGCTGCCACCGGAGTGAAGAAACAGATGGGGAGATGGGGAGATAGCCAGATCGGGAAAAATTAGTAATTTAGTATATCCCTTCTGCCTTTTCTGCCTGCTGCCTGCTGCCTTCTTCCTCGTGCTTTCTTCCTTCTTTGTTTGAACTAAAAATGGCAGAACAACCTATCAAAGTTTTGTTGATAGAAGATAATCCTGGTGATATCCTTCTGTTGCAGGAATTTTTATGTGATGTTACTTCTGCACGGTTTCAATTAATGACCGTTGAACGGCTGGATCAAGCGTTTGAAGTTCTCAAGCAAGACAGCTTTGATGTGATTTTATTAGACCTCTCTTTGCCAGACAGTCAGGGGTTGGAAACTTTTATCCGCGTGCATCACCAAGCACAAGCTATTCCCATCATCGTGCTGACGGGCTTGGACGATGAAAATCTCGCGATTCGAGCCATGCAGGAGGGAGCACAGGATTATTTGGTGAAAGGGCAAGTCAATGGTGACTTGCTGGTGCGTTGCATGCGCTACGCAATTGAGCGACAACGGGTAGAGGAAGCATTACGTCAAAGCGAGGAGAGATTTCGAGTCGCACTCAAAAACTCTCCCATTGTTGTTTTTAACCAAGACAAAGAGTTACGCTATACCTGGGTTTATAACTCCTCTCCAGGCTTTATAAGTGAAGAAATTTTGGGTAAGCGGGATTCAGATTTCATTGCTGCTGGCGATGCTCAACTGCTTCTGGATATCAAACAACGCGTCATTGCCACTGGGGTAGGGACGCGACAAGAAGTATCGATTCATACAGCCCAAGGCACGCGATATTATGATTTGACAGTGGAGCCATTGCGGAATGAAGCCCAAGAAGTGGTGGGGATTACCTGTGCGAGTATTGATATTAGCGATCGCAAACTTGCCGAAGAAAAAATTCGCGAACAAGCCGCATTGTTGGATGTGACTACGGACGCAATTTTTGTGCAAGATTTAGATCGTCGCATTATCTTCTGGAACAAAGGCGCAGAAAATCTTTACGGTTGGCGTCCCCAAGAAGCTTGCGGTCAGAAAGTAGTCGAACTTTTACATGTTGATGAACCTCCGTCGGAGTTAGAAACGGCGTTTTTGACAGTTATTAGTAAAGGTAAATGGCAGGGCGAGTTAACAAGAGTAACTAAAAGTGGCAGAGAAGTTTTGGTTGCTAGCCGTTGGAGTTTAGTTTGTCAAGAAGACGGTACACCGAAATCTATTCTGACTGTTGATACCGACATTACTGAGAAAAAACAGCTAGAAACACAATTATTTCGTGCTCAACGCCTAGAAAGTATTGGCACCTTGGCAAGCGGTATTGCCCACGACCTGAACAATATCCTGACTCCGATTCTAGCTGTGGCACAACTGCTGCCACTCAAATTTCCAGAACTCTACTCGGCAGAACATCAACACCTGCTGGAAATACTCGAAGACAGCGCTAAACGGGGAGCAGACCTCGTCAAGCAGGTTTTGTCGTTCGCACGAGGAGTAGAAGGTAAGCGTATCACTTTACAAGTCAGGCACTTGATCCGGGAAGTCGTCAAAATTGTCAGAGAGACTTTCCCCAAATCTATTGAAGTTTGTATGGATGTACCGCAAAATTTGTGGATGGTTTATGGAGATAGTACGCAACTGCATCAGGTGCTGATGAATCTTTGCGTTAATGCTCGTGATGCCATGCCTGATGGTGGTACTTTGACGATTTCTGCCGAAAATATATTGATTGATGAAAATTATGCTCGCATGAACTTGGAAGCCAAGGTCGGGCCGTACATAGTCATTACGATCGCAGATACTGGAGTTGGTATACCCCCCGAAATTTTAGAGAGAATTTTTGAACCGTTCTTCACCACCAAAGAAGCAGGTAAAGGCACGGGGCTAGGACTTTCAACTGTGATTGGCATTGTCAAAAGCCACGGTGGTTTTGTCAATGTGTACAGTGAGGTAGAACGTGGCACTAGTTTTAAGGTCTACCTGCCAGCAGTACAGGGAACAGAAACAGAATGCACAC
>JANZYY010000667.1 GCA_026419705.1 Fischerella sp. | reverse complement strand
CATAGTTTGTAGTGAGTACTTAAGTACTCACTACCAACCAAGAACATTTGTAGTCATTTTTTGGAGAAACGGTATTATTTCTCCCAACTACGGTGGGGGTGCAGTTATAGTTGCACCATTAGGAATATCTAACTCGATATCTGGTCCTCGGTCTAGTACTTCTATATCCCACTGACCGCGACTAGCAGTTTCAAAGACTACATAGCGTCCATCTGGGCTAATATTGGGATTTCTTACCCAACCGCGATATACGGGAGTAAGGATTTGTGACTGTTGCGTAGCGCGATCGTAAAGCGCCACAACTGGTCTACCTTGGTCGCTAGTAATATATGCTATGTAACGTCCGGTATAGCTCAGGCTGGGACTTTCAACAATTGTCTCCGGACGGTTTAAGCGTGGTGTACGCAAAAAAGTTTGCTGCTGCAAGTCGTATAGCAATAATTGATGAGTGCCATTACGAGTCGAAATAAAAGCCAAAAGCCGACCATTTCCACTCAAGGTCGGTTGTTCTTCTGTGTAACGACTATTGAGGGAAGTTGGTCCAATAGGAATATTTTCGGGACTACAGGATACAAGCAAACTGGTCAAACCAAAAAGTAGACTCCAACTAATTTGTCTTTGGAGCCAAAACACTGGTGTAAATTTTTTCACCTCAACAGTTTTTTGTCACTTTTTTGCAACCTCCACATTAGTTTACTTATACATTGTCATCAGAATTAACCGAATTATCTGAATCGTCTTCTGGGCGATTCATCGGTTTGTATTCCACATATTCTGTAGAAATGACTTCATCATCTTGACGCTCGGGTCGAGGTTCGGAACTGCTGGGCGGACGGCGTCTTCTTGGTGGTCTAGGGGTAGTATCTGCAATGTCATCGCTGCGATTTTCTGGACGATAAGAACCGTTACTTCCACGACGAGGGGTTCTTCTTTCTTCATTAACTGAGCTATCCCAGTCATCAGCTACTTTGGGGGAATTACCCCAATCATCCTCAAATCTTTCGGGAGTACGACTTACCGGACGTGTAACGCTACGACGACGGGAAGATCTTTCGTTAGGCTCTGGTCTCTCACCACCACTGCGGCGTTCTGGACGACGGGGAGGTTCATCTTCATAGTAATCTTCACGCGATGAACGGCTTTCCCTGCTACCTGGAATACGGGGACGGGGGCGTTCCTCCTCGTATTCATCATCGTAAGGTAGTGGTTCTAAATCATAGTCCACCTGAGCTTTATAGGGAGATCTTTTTTCATATTTATAGCGAGGGCTAACCTCTCGCTCATCGTCCACAATGGGAGTGTTACGCTTGGCTTGCTGAGTAGCTATTCCCCGCAGACGAATACTTTCAACTGCGAAAAACACAGTTGAACCGACCAAAAGTAACTGACCAAATTGTAGAATCGGATCTAGTCGCCATCCTTGGAAAATAAGAATAAAGCCGCACAGCAAACCTACAGCGGCAAAAAAGATATCTTGATCTCGCGAGAGTTCTGGACGTACAGTGCGAAGGAAATACAGGGCTGCTCCCGCCACAGCCAGGAAAATTCCTAGAATACTGGCTGAGTTTGCCCCAAAGTTTACTTGAGCCAGAACACTGGCTGAGTTCAGCCAAAAAGTTACCATTGTTCTTTTCCTAATATCAAATCTATGTTAGCGAGTCAGTATTTAAATCTCTACTCTAACAACACACAAACACATTGTAGAGACGCGAAATTTAAGGCAGCACGTACAGAGCTTTTTTTTGGTCGTGCAACTGCCGTCGCGTCTCTACATTATCACCCAAAGTTAAAAAGCCACTATCTGTCAACATGGTAAAAATTACCCTCAGACAGATAAATGGCAGCAATTAGGCAACAAACCGACTGACAATTGGTTTTGAGAGTCAAATCGACTCCTGTAAGTATGATTATGAACGCTGGATTTTATCTTTTTGGCTAATAAAAATCAATGCTACAGTTACAGGGATAACGACAATCACAGTACCCCAAACCAAGCTCCAAAGGAAATTTGATAAAGAAGGTGTCATAGTTTTCAACCTTTGTTTACAGACTGTATCCTAATTTTAATGGTCTATTAGACTGTTCAAGCAACACCATATATTTTTCCATATGTTCGGAGGGGCGATCGCATTTGGTTAAAATGAAAATGACACGGCTTTACAAAGCTTAAAATTTCCAGCTTTCTTGGCCCAGGTATTCTTTTTCACAGAGAGTGAGAAGCTCAAACAATGACTGGTGTTAACATTACCGCTTGGATTCTCGGTCTAGGACTGGGATTGATGACACTTTTGTTTATTTTCCGCATCATTCTAACTTGGTATCCCCAACTAGATCTAAATCGTTTTCCCTTGAATCTAGTGGCTTGGCCTACAGAACCCTTTTTAGTACCAATGCGGAAGTTAGTACCACCTCTGGGTGGGGTAGACATTACACCCATAATTTGGGTTGGCATCTTCAGTTTTCTTAGGGAAATTCTCCTTGGTCAACAAGGATTGCTAACTATAATGTCTCGAGTCAATTAGGGATTGTTGGTTGGTGGTTGTTGGTTGTTGGTGGTTAGTGGGCAAGGGGCATGGGGCAAAGGGCAAAGATAATCGTTAAATCCCAATTCACTTTGGCCCGATTCCCAATTTCCCATCTTCCTAGTCCCTAACCTTGAAGTTCTTGCACGAAATTTGTGTACACATTACCCTGCAAAAATTGCGGGTTTTCGATAATTTTTTGATGAAATCCGATGGTTGTGGGCAATCCGGTAATTGCACACTCTTGTAGTGCTCTTCTCATGCGG
>JANZYY010000666.1 GCA_026419705.1 Fischerella sp. | reverse complement strand
GTATGGAATCTACGCTAACGGGAATAATCTCTGCTGCCATACCGTAAAACGCTTGCACACGCGAGACGACGATCGCATATTGCTTGCAGTCACTGCTGTCATCTACATAAAAGACTAACAGTGCTGGTTTATGCTCTTTTAACGCTGTTGCTAGTGTAATTTTAGGCGGAACTAGCGAACCATTACCAGCATAAACCACAAAGATATTGCCATCATATCTGTCGTCATTGAGACTTGCAAATGCTGGTGGCATACCAAGGATGAAAAGGCATGCAAGCAGCAATAATCCAGACAAAAAACGTCGCCAGTTAGTGAATAAATAAGGTAAAATTTGCAACTTCCTGCCTTTCATCAAAAAACCTTTGAACTTGTTTTGAATTTGTATTTTGAATTTGTATTTGTGGGTAAGTTTGTGCTGAACTCAGCAGATCGGGGTGGAGATGTAGCTCTCAATTTTTAAGATAACGCCTATGTGGAGAGTGGGGAAGTGGAGGGAGTGGGAGATGGGAATCGGAGATTGGAAATAACCAATAACCAACCACTAACCAATGTACAGACGGGCCATGGCACGTCTGGGACAACAACTAACCACTAACTACTAACTACTAACAAATAACTAGCTTTTTTACCCAGTATTCGCTAAACTCACGCATATTAAATAGCAGACTAAGGTACGGGTGTGGGAAATAAAATTCAATTTATAGATAGACTGAGGCTTGGCTTGGCTGTATCAGCAGCCAAAAGCGTAACTTTTATGGTGCGATCGCTGGGTTTGGGTGCGGCGTCAGTCTTACCTGGTTCCATAGCACGTCGCATCGAACCCCGTCTGTTGCAATTATTGAGTCAGCAAGTGCAAAACGGGGTGATTCTCGTTGCTGGTACTAATGGTAAAACTACCACATCACTATTTTTACGCGAGATACTAGAACGCAAAGGCTACCGCGTTGCTCACAACTCTACAGGTGCTAATCTCGAAAATGGCTTGATGACAGCGTTAATGGAAAGCACTAACTTAGTAGGTACGCTGGATGTAGATTACGCCATTTTAGAAGTTGATGAAAATATCTTGCCAAGGGTGTTAGCACCAATTCAACCAAAACTCATCCTGGCTTTAAACTTGTTCCGCGATCAACTAGATAGATACGGAGAAGTAGACACAATTAGCAAACGTTGGGAAAGGGCGATCGCCACTCTACCCCCTGAAACTATTATCGTTGCCAATGCTGACGACCCGACAATTTGCCATCTCGGTCAGCAGCTATCTCAGCAGCGAATCTCATTCTTTGGTTTGAACGAACCAGAACAGTATCTAGAAGCTATTCCCCATGCGGTTGATTCTATCTACTGTCCTAAATGCGGACACGCTTTAGATTATAAAGGCGTTTACTTATCTCATATGGGCGAATATACTTGTCCCAGTTGCAGCTTCACTAGAAGCAAACCAACTCTTGATAGCCGCGAATGGCCGCAAATTCTCGTCGGCTTGTACAACAAATACAACACCCTAGCAGCCGCTACCGCCGCCATCGAATTGGGTATCGATCGAGCTACCGTCCGCGATACTATACCTCATTTCCAACCTGCTTTTGGTCGTGCAGAAGAATTGAAAATTAACGGTAAGCAGGTACGAATTTTACTATCAAAAAATCCTGTGGGTACGAATGAAACAATTCGAGTCGTGACTCAAAGCCATAATCAAACAACACTGCTGGTATTAAATGATCGAATTCAAGATGGAGAGGACGTATCTTGGATTTGGGATGTAGATACAGAGAAATTAGTCCAACGGGGAGGAACTTTAGTAGTTAGTGGCGATCGCGCTTACGATCTGGCTCTACGTTTATTCTACAGCGATTCCAAGCCTGACAATAATTGTAATCTGATTGTTGAAGAAGATTTACGACAAGCGATTCATACAGCCCTAGAACATACACCAGATAATGAAACCTTGCATATCTTACCTACCTATACAGCCATGTTAGATGTGCGAGAAGTGCTAACTGGTAAGAAAATTCGTTAATTGGGTAGTAGTTAGTGGTTAGTAGTTAGTGGTTAGTAGTTAGTGGTTAGTAGTTAGTGGTTAGTGGTTAGTAGCAAAAAAATACCACTATCCACTAACCATTTTTAAACTTTGATAAACCAGCGTTGTCGATACATCCCATAGGCAACTGCTAACCACAATAAGACATTCACAACAGCAAAAAACAGCGAACCGTTGAATTTACCTGCCCAAGATGCAAATAGATTTTGATATATCCAATCATAGGTACTGGGAGCATTTTCTCCTGTACCGATTGTGGTTCTGACTAAGATTTTAATCAGCAGCACGGAACCAACAAAAATAGCGATCGCATTCAAGCCCATAAATTCAAATGGTTTTCCCCAACGCCGCATCTGTCGCACTTCGATGAGTTCGTAACAGGAGGCTAGTAATAATAATGCCCAACCAGTAGTGAAAACAACATAAGAACTTGTCCACAGTTTTTTGTTAATGGGAAATGCTAAGTCCCATATTCCACCGATAACCAAGCAGCTAAGACCAAACAAGACTAAATCCATGCTGGTTTGAGAGTTTACATCTTTTTTATTGCGTATCCACTCTCCTGCAAAGTAACCAGCAAGAACGCTAACAATGGCAGGAATAGTACTAAAAAGTCCTTCCGGATCGCCCATCAAGTTATAATTATCGCCGTTGTACAGATGTGCTTTGGGAACGATCAAACGGTCTATGTAAGCGCCTAGATTACCATCCCGCGTCAGCGCACCCGCACCATAACCAGGAACTGGCACGTAC
>JANZYY010000665.1 GCA_026419705.1 Fischerella sp. | reverse complement strand
GGGCTCGGAGATGTGTATAAGAGACAGGATAAAGGCACAGGCTAGCTTGATGGGCGGTCAGAGAAGCTAATTCTTCTGTTGGGGGAACTTCTGTGCGTCCGCTGATGCGAGTTAGGATGATTGTTTGAACTAAACCGGGGACAGTCAGTTCTACTTTGAGTTTGGCAGCGGCGGCTTGAAAAGCACTGATACCTGGGACAACTTCAAAAGGAATGTTTGCCTCTGCCAATAGATACATTTGCTCGTGGATGGCACTATAGAGACTAGGATCGCCAGAATGAAGACGGACAACAGATTGTTGCGATCGCACTCGTTCGATCATCAGCGGCAAAATCTCTTCTAAAGTCTTATTTGCGGTTCGAACGATCTCCGCATCTTGGCGACAAAGAGCTAAAATCTGTTGGGGTACTAAAGAGTCAGCAAATAAAATCACATCTGCAGCCATCAATAGCTTTTGCGCCTTAATGGTTAATAAATCAGGAGCTCCTGGTCCCGCCCCCACAAAATATACCGCAGGATATAGACTTTTGTGGTTATTATTGAAACATATTTTTTTAGTATTTTCACGCATGAAAGGTAGATAGCTATTTTTCAAAAAAAATTTTTTGAGATTTTCTCAGTATCTTTCCGGATCGACTCCTTACATTTGGTAGAGATGAATGGTAGATGCACCCTGGTTAAGCCCTGGAGACAACTCTGGGGCATTTTTTATTTCTTTGTTATTGGTTATTAGTTATCCCAGACCCCCATCTCCCCCAGAATGCTACCTTCCTCTCTCCTTAGAGACTTGGGGATTGGAAACAACATCTGGTAATGGACGTTTAGCTATGTAAAGCCATGCTAATCCAGCCAATCCCAAAACAATTCCTAGTAAACTTACTAACTGTGCGATTCGTAGGGGTCCAAGCATGAGGCTATCAATTCGCAGACCTTCAATCCACAGGCGTCCCAAGCTGTAGGCTGCTAGGTAAAGCATGAATAATGAACCTGTTTTGATAAATGGTTTAGTCTGCAAACTCCGAAAGAACAACGCCATCAGCAAGGCAAAAACCATTAAATTCCACAGAGATTCATAAAGAAAGGTGGGATGAAAGTATTCAAAATTAGCTAATTCTGGGGGACGACGTTCCAGGGGAATATATAGCTTCCAGGGTAAATCAGTAGGAACGCCAAAAGCTTCAGAGTTAAAAAAATTGCCCCAACGTCCAATCGCCTGTCCCAAAATCAGCGAAGGAGCCACCAAATCTGCCAGTAGCCAGAAAGAAACCCGCTTGAGTTTAGCAAAGATTAAAGCCGCCACAATACCACCAAGAATTGCTCCATGAATAGCAATTCCTCCTTCCCAAATAGCAAAAATGCTTCCTGGGTTCTGGACGTATTTTGACCACTCAAACAAAACATAATACAGCCGCGCTGCTGGAATCGCCCCAATCACCAGCCAAATTGACAAATCACCGATTAACTCTGGATTCACATTACGGCGCTTTGCCAGGTACTGAGAAAGAGTCACGCCAATTAATACTGCTGTAGCAATTAACAAGCCGTACCAGCGGATCGTGATTGATCCTAATTGCACGAAAACCGGTCCAGGAGATGTAAATTTAAACGCCAAGGGCAAGGTGGAAAGATCCAATGCCATGCAGAAGTGCATAGAAAGTAGTATCATTGAAAGGTTATAAGTTATCAATTGTTAGTGGTTAGTCGTTAGTGGATAGTGGTTAAACAACGAACATGCAACTACTAACTACTAACTACCAACTACTAACCCTCACTACTCTGAACTGTCGCACTACAACTGTAACAGCCACAGCATAGATTTTAAGTCTCCTTTGTTTGATCGAAGAAAATAAATTGTCTTTAGACTACCGGATAAGTTTTTTCATTTTCTCTATGCTAGAGGCATAACAGCAAGTAGCAAGCTAATTTCTAAAGCAATTTTTGCGCTTTGTACTAATGTACGGTGGTTAGATATAATCACCTAAGCAATTGTGAGGCATCGTTTGATTGTGATTGCCATTTATCCAGGAAGTTTCGATCCCATCACTTTAGGACACCTTGACCTCATCGAACGCGGTAGTCGGCTTTTTGGGCAAGTTATTGTCGCCGTACTGCGGAATCCGAACAAAACACCATTGTTTAGCGTGCAACAAAGGTTGGAACAGATTCGTCAATCAGTCAAGCATTTATCCAACGTGGAAGTAGACGCTTTCGATGGTCTAACTGTCAATTATGCCCAAATGCGGGGAGCTTCTGTCTTACTGCGGGGGCTAAGGGCTATATCAGACTTTGAAATTGAGTTGCAGATGGCTCATATCAATAAAACTCTGTCTGTAGATATAGAAACTGTTTTTCTGGCAACATCAAATGAGTATAGTTTTTTAAGTAGTAGTGTGGTAAAAGAGATTGCAAAGTTTGGTGGCTCTGTCGATCATCTTGTTCCCCCGCACGTCGCCCTGGAAATTTACCAATGCTACGCCCAAAACCATCTCGTATCGAACCCGATCAAAACGGAAACGGTCTAACTCCAGCTGAGTTAAACGATGAAATTTCCTATGAACATTCTACGGCAATGAGAAGCGTAGATATTCAATTGGAACTCAATCGCCTTGAAGAAATTATTCTGAGTAGCTTTCACGTTCCACTGACGCGACACGCGTTAGTGGATGAAGAAAAGCTATTGGAGCAACTTGATTTTATCAGGTTGTCTCTGCCATCAGCTTTTGCGGAAGCAACAGAGATACTCCTGTCTCTTATACACATCT
>JANZYY010000664.1 GCA_026419705.1 Fischerella sp. | reverse complement strand
GTAGTTAGTGGTTAGTAGTTAGTGGTTAATTTTTACCACTACCCACTATCCACTATCCACTATCCACTCACTAACTACTCAGATACGTATATCTTCTTAAACTCTGTTCGTAAGTTTGCAGCAGTCGCTGGGATTCTGCAAGAGTAATGCGATTTTCTTCTAAAGCTTGTTCGCAACGCTGACGAATGTTTTCCACCATATCTTCAGAGTCGTACTGTACATAACCTACAACTTCAGTCATGGTATCACCCTTAACCACATGTTGAATTTGGTAGCCTTTGGGTGTTAATTGGATGTGAACGGTGTTGGTGTCACCGAAGAGGTTATGCAGATTCCCCATAATTTCTTGGTATGCTCCATTGAGAAACATTCCCAAATAGTAAGGTTCTCCGGGGTTGAAGGGGTGGAGTTCTAAGACAGACTTGACATCCCGCAGATCGATAAAACGGTCGATTTTGCCATCACTATCGCAGGTGAGGTCTGCCAAAATACCCCGTCGCGTTGGTTCCTCATCCAAGCGATGAATCGGCATGATCGGGAATAACTGGTCAATAGCCCAACAATCTGGTGCTGATTGAAACACAGATAAATTAACGTAGTAGATGGAAGCCATGATTTTTTCCAGGTCTTCCATTTCATCAGGCACGTATTCCTGTTGTCTGGTTATGTTCAATATTTTCTGACAGCAGGCCCAGTAAAGCCGTTCTGCTTTGGCGCGTTCGGTGATGCTCAATATTCCCAAGTTGAAGCGGCTGATGGCTTCTTCTTTAAATTGGGTAGCGTCGTGATAGAACTCTTGGTAATTTTCTTCATTGATTGATTGGTAAGTTTCCCACAGGTAATTGATAATGTGGGATTCTCCATCTTTTGGAGGTTCAGGTAGTTCAGTCAGAACTTCACTGATACTGAGAACGTCAAAAATTAATACCGATTGGTGAGAAGCGATCGCCCTTCCGCTCTCGCTAATCAGCGTTGGTACAGGTATATTTCGTTCAGCACAAGTATCTTTTAATTCTGCCACGATATCGTTGGCGTAGTTCTGCATGTTGTAGTTTTTCGAGGCATAGAAATTAGTTTGGGAGCCGTCGTAATCTACACCTAAACCACCGCCAACATCGAGATATTTCATATTTGCCCCCAGCGCCGCCAACTCTACATAAATTCGGCTAGCTTCCTGGATAGCATCTTTAATCACATTAATGGCAGAAATTTGCGAGCCAACATGGAAGTGCAATAGCTGTAAAGAATCCAACAGGTTGGCTTCGCGTAACTTATCAACTGCTTGGATAATTTCAGGAATTGTCAAACCAAACTTGGCGCGATCGCCGCTAGAGGTTCCCCAACGTCCCATACCTTGGGTGCTAAGTTTAGCTCTTACTCCGACAATTGGCTGAATGCCCAACTGTCGACTAGCTTCTATGACCAGATCAACTTCTTCTAGCTGCTCTAAGACAATGATTGGCGTCTGTCCTAGTCTTTGGGCCAGCATCGCTGTTTCAATGTATTCTCGGTCTTTGTAACCATTACAGATTAACAATGCTCCTGGTGTATCCAGTGTTGCCAGAGCAATCATTAATTCTGGCTTAGAACCAGCCTCTAAGCCAAATTGATGCGGTTTGCCAAAACGTACCAAGTCTTCAATTAAATGTCGCTGCTGGTTGCACTTAACGGGAAATACGCCACGGTAAACACCAGGATAATTGTAGCGAGCGATCGCTTTGGCAAAACAAGCGTTCAAGCGCTCAATCCGGTCTTCTAAAATATCGGAAAACCTAATCAATAGAGGCAGTCCGAGATTGCGCTGTTTCAGAGCGTTGACCAATTCATACAAGTCGAGAGAACCACCGCGATCGCCCTTGGGAGAAACAGTAATATGACCAGCTGCGTTAATTGAAAAATAGGGTTGTCCCCAACCTTCAATCCGATACAACGCTTCGCTATCTTCTATTTTCCAGACACGTGTGCCCTCTGGCGTGCTGGCAGGTGGCAGCAGTTTTTTGTGTTTGTGATTCTTCAATTCAGCTTTTTTATGATTATGGGATGGCGATTTAACTACCTCATCTGATGTAGCAGTTGACTCAAGACGCATTTTCCTGACCTTTGTGTTTCACCCATGAACAATCTAACTTATTCATCCTTATTCATCTTTGCAGACACATGTACCCCAAGATAATTTCTAAGATATTCTGTGATTGGCATTAGTCATTAGTCATTAGTTATTTACTACTGACAAAGAACGAAGGACAAATAACCAATCACAAATTCATTCAGTTTGAGGAGACAGCTTTGGAACGCACATTTCTTGCAATCAAGCCTGACGGTGTACAGCGCGGACTAGTTGGTGAAATTATCCGTCGCTTTGAAATAAAAGGCTTTACCCTGGTAGGTTTAAAGTTTATGAAAGTTACCCGGGAATTAGCGGAAGCACACTACGAAGTTCACAAGGAAAGACCTTTTTTTGCTGGGTTGGTTGATTTTATTACTTCTGGCCCGGTGGTAGCAATGGTTTGGGAAGGCGAAGGCGTCGTTGCTGCTGCCAGAAAAATGATTGGTGCAACTAACCCTTTGACAGCAGAACCAGGGACGATTCGAGGTGACTTTGGTATAAATATCGGTCGCAATATTATCCACGGTTCCGACGCTATCGAGACAGCACAGCGTGAAATTGCTCTATGGTTTAAGGAAGAAGAATTGGTGAGTTGGCAACCGCAGTTAATGCCTTGGTTGCACGAGTAATTTAGGAACTGAGTATCAATTAGTAGTTAGTGGTTAGTGGGTAAAACAACCAACTACTCAC
>JANZYY010000663.1 GCA_026419705.1 Fischerella sp. | reverse complement strand
AGATGTGTATAAGAGACAGCTGTATGGCGCAGCATTTTCAGGAGCAATTGCTCCAAGAATTGCCCGAAGCAGTAGCAGTGGTGGGTACAGGTGACTACCACAAAATTGTAGATGTAATAAAGCGGGTAGAACAGGGTGAGCGAGTTAAACAGGTCAGTGTCGAACCAACTTACATAGCAAATGAAACCATACCCCGCTACCGCACTACAACTGAAGGCGTAGCATACCTACGCGTTGCAGAAGGATGTGATTATCGCTGTGCATTTTGTATCATTCCGCACCTGCGCGGGAAGCAGCGATCGCGGCCTGTAGAATCTATAGTTGCCGAAGCAGAGCAGCTAGTAGATCAAGGGGTACAGGAAATCATTTTGATTTCCCAAATCACCACAAATTACGGTATAGATATTTACGGTAAACCCAAGTTAGCCGAATTGCTCCGCGCTTTGGGAAAAGTGGATGTACCCTGGATTCGGATGCACTATGCTTATCCTACAGGCCTCACCCCAGAAGTAATTGCTGCAATTGCTGAAACACCCAACGTCTTACCTTATCTAGATTTGCCCTTGCAACATTCCCATCCTGAGATTCTCCGCGCCATGAACCGGCCTTGGCAAGGACGGGTGAATGATGCGATTATTGAGCGCATCAAGGAGGCACTACCAGAAGCGGTACTGCGGACAACATTTATAGTTGGTTTTCCTGGCGAAAGTGATGAACATTTCCAGCATCTGTTCCAGTTCATCCAACGCCATGAATTCGATCATGTTGGTGTTTTCACTTTTTCACCAGAAGAAGGAACACCGGCTTTCGATTTGCCCAATCATTTACCGCAAGCTGTGAAAGATGAGCGGCGGGACGTGTTGATGAAACTCCAACAACCGATTTCTCTCAAGAAAAATCAGCAGGAAATCGGCAAAGTAGTTGATGTACTCATCGAACAAGAAAATCCCCAAACAGGAGAATTAATCGGTCGTTCGGCTAGATTTGCCCCAGAAGTGGATGGGCAAGTTTACGTTCGCGGGGAAGCAAGATTGGGAACCATCGTACCAGTAGCGATCGAAGAAGCTGATACGTATGACTTGTATGGAGTTGTTAGTTGTTAGTTGTTAGTTGTTTACTACTAACCACTAACCACTACCCACTATCCACTATCCACAAACAAATAACTTAAGGAAACATTAGGAGAGTTAATGACCCTTTCTTTTCAAGAATTAGGCATTTCGCCAGAGCGCATTCAGCAACTAGAAAAAATTGGCTTTATCACACCAACCAACATTCAAGTACAAGCGATTCCCCAACTTTTGGGAGGTCGCGATGTAGTGGGTCAATCCCAAACTGGTACCGGCAAAACAGCAGCTTTTTCTTTGCCAATTTTAGAGCGGCTGGATATCAATCAAAAGGCCGTACAAGCCTTGGTTTTGACTCCGACTCGCGAGTTAGCAATCCAAGTTCAAAATGCCATTTGTGAATTCATTGGTAACGAGGAGTTGCGCGTTTTAGCAATTTACGGCGGTCAATCAATTGACCGCCAAATTTTACAACTTAAGCGTGGTGTTCACATAATTGTGGGTACACCAGGACGGGTAATAGACTTACTCGAACGGGGTAGCTTGAAGTTGGATCGGGTGAAGTGGTTTGTTTTGGATGAAGCTGACGAAATGCTAAGTATGGGCTTTATCGACGACGTTGAGAGAATCCTCTCCCAAGCACCAAAAGAAAGGCAGACAGCATTATTCTCAGCCACAATGCCACCATCGATCCGGC
Organism: Fischerella sp.; assembly: GCA_026419705.1. Classification (GTDB taxonomy): domain Bacteria; phylum Cyanobacteriota; class Cyanobacteriia; order Cyanobacteriales; family Nostocaceae; genus PCC9605. The sequence goes on along the minus strand of JANZYY010000663.1, from coordinate 989 downwards.
AACTGGTGAATAAGTTCCTAAACGATCCGGTTACAGTCGCTGTCGAACAGCCAAAAGCCGCCCCTAATAAAATCAATCAGGTGGCTTACCTGGTACCGCGTCACTGGTCGAAAGTGAAAGCCTTACAGCCTATCTTGGAAATGGAAGATCCAGAATCAGCTTTAATCTTTGTCCGTACTAGACGCACCGCCGCAGAACTTACCAATCAATTGCAAGCCGCCGGTCATAGTGTCGATGAATACCACGGTGACTTATCGCAACAAGCGCGGGAGCGTTTGTTAAATCGGTTCCGCAATCGCCAGGTGCGCTGGGTAGTAGCAACTGATATTGCGGCACGAGGTTTGGATGTTGACCAACTTTCTCACGTGATCAATTTCGATTTACCAGATAGCGTGGAGACCTATGTTCACCGCATTGGTCGTACCGGACGTGCCGGTAAAGAAGGTACAGCAATTACTTTGGTGCAGCCATTTGAACGACGGAAGCAGCAGGCATTTGAGCGCCACATACGTCAAAGTTGGCAAGTACTGTCAATTCCCACACGAGCACAAATTGAAGCGCGACAACTGGACAAATTACAAACTCAAGTGCAGGAAGCTTTGGCAGGCGAACGTATGGCTTCGTTCTTGTCCATTGTGAGCCAACTCAGCGAACAGTATGATGCTCATGCGATCGCTGCTGCTGCACTACAAATTGCTTACGATCAAACCCGCCCTGCCTGGTTACAATCTGAAGCGGACTTTCCAGAAGAAGACATCACCCGACCTGCACCCAAGCCCAAGTTACGGAGTGGTCGTCGCGAAGCAGGTGGTGAGAATCGCTCCCGTCGTTCCTCCTGGGTTCGATCGGAAGCAGGCGGAACTGAAGAAGAAAAACGCCGTACCCCCAGGCCCAAACTGCGGACAGGACAACGAGAGCCTTCGATGTCACCGAAAAAGCTGGGTTCTCATACAGCTAGAGAGTCAGCGTCGTAGTCAACAGTCAATAGT
>JANZYY010000662.1 GCA_026419705.1 Fischerella sp. | reverse complement strand
GCGTGGTACTAACTCGGAATCCTTGGACTGGCAAGCGCGATTCCAGCTTTCAAACAAACTTCGCGATCAAGCGTCAGCAGACTTTACCTAATTGGGCTGAACTTTCCCGCTTCAATCATTTCTTCAGGCTGAGTGTCAACACAAAAGTTCCACCATCAGAGACAGGCAAGGTATTACAAATCGGGGATGAGATTAAAATTCTGCAAAACAGAGCTATTCACTCAGTAGTCACTCAGTAGCAACTGATGAAGATAATACAAAATTACCAAGGTGATAGTAACACTTAAAGCTAACCATAGCCAAAAGTCATCTACTAACGGTCGTGGTCGATCTAGTGCCCAACCTCCCAGAGGAGGCCCGATAAAATAGCCAACAGCCCAACACAAAGAGTTGATTGAGAAATAAACGCCGCGTTGAGGTAGGGGTGCTAGATCGGTAACTAAGGAAGCTGCAGAGGGAGTGTAACAAACAATTGCGACGGCAAACACTCCTAAAGCCAAACTAGCCCAGTACAATTGTCCAGAATGAGAAATACCTGTAATCCAAATCAGGCAAAATCCCCCCGCCCACAGTATGGCAGAAACTGCCAGTGCTTGAGAATGAGAGAAGCTTTTGAGGATACGGGCAACAGGTAGCTGTGCGAGAATGGCAACTGCCAGATGCCAAGCAAAAAGGGCACTTATGGTAGAGTCATCAACCAGCACGAAGTTTTTGAAGTAGACCGGAAGGGTACTGTGTAATTGGGAAATGTAGGTGGTGAAGATAATATTGACTGCAACGTACACTAAAAGACGGCGATCGCGCAATGCTACCATCCAAGCAGCGAAGTGTGAGGTGTGTTGTTGTCGTGTTTGCTGTCGTTGATAAGTTTCGGCGATCGCTACATAAACGACCACAAAAAACACAATAAACGAAATGGCATCGATAATAAATAGCGTGCGGTAATTCCCCGTTGCAGTTACTAAAACGCCGCCTAAAACAATTCCCATTCCCAATCCCAAATTGTCTGCCAACCTGGTGATAGCAAAGGCTTCACGACGATTTTCAGTTAGCGTCAAGTCAGCAACAACAGCTTCAGTAGCAGGCCAATATAGACCAATACCTAAGCCAGCGATTAAGTTACCAATGACAAGGGTGACAAAATTGTGGGTTCCAGCTAAAACTAGAGAACTAACTGCTGAAATCGCTGCTGACAGCAACAAAGTGCGGCGACGTCCGATTTGGGGGGAATCGGCAAAAGAACCACCCAAAATCCGTCCTACTACCCCAGAAATGGAAGCACAACCCAAGCCAAAGCCAACAGCAGTTGCTGATAAACCAACTTGATTGACGAAAAAGATCGGAGCATAAAACAGTGTAAAGCCGGTGCCCAGTTCTGAGAGGAACCGACCTAATACTAAAATCCAAACTTGGGGATGAATGAGGGAAAAACAGGAAGGCACCGAAGTTTAGTGATTGGGTATATACCTCATGGTATTGGAGATGGTCAAAACTTATCCTCCATTCTCTATTTTGTAATTCTTATCATTCTATGGAATTTTCCTCACTGATTCCACAGAGTTTCCACAGGTACTTTCCCAGTTTTCCACAGCTGCTCTACGATGTCATCAGCTCTTGCTGCGTTACTGGGGATTTTTTGTTCACAGCAGTTAGAGACTTCTGAAACTGAGTTTATATTAAGAAGAGTTACAAAAATGCTACTTAAACCCTTATAATTTCGTAAATATGTTTTTTTCATAAACTTATTTTTAACATTTCGCAGCATTGACAACCCCACCCCCTTTTGCCGCAAAATGATGCGGCTTACCTTTATAGTCTGTTCTTGCATCTGTGTAAAAATACCTTTCGTTGTTGGCGCAGATGCTCGGATAGGGGAAGGACAAGAAATTATGTATTCCCATCCTGTAGTTCTAATTACAAGCAAAATTTCCTATTGATGGCCAAGGAGAAGAATCTCATGAACGCAACAGTTAGCATCTTTACAGAAATTCCCGAGACACTGCATGAATCTCTGAAAAACTATTTAGAAAAGCATCCTGACTGGGATGAAAACCGCGTTTTAACGGCAGCACTATCATTGTTTTTGCTCCAAAATGGAGATAGCGATCGCCGCGCTGCTCGTGTCTACTTAGAAACTTTGTTCCACCACTGCTAAGCAAAAATGTACCGCACCGATTCCAATTCATGTCTAAAAGCCGATGTATTAAACATTTTGGTTTTAGGTGCATCAATTAGCAGTGTTATTGTAGTCTATACTCTCAGGGGTACGGTACACCCTACCCCTCTATAGCTGGGATTTCGCGATCGGTGTGAGTGTGATATACTTGACCAATGTTTAAGTTCGCCCAGAGCAATCTATCTGGAAGCTCGAGCTAACTACAGAGCGGCGGAAACCGCTGCTCTTCATCCATGCATAAGAAAAAAACTATTTCCTAGTGAGCTTTCTCATTCAGGAAAGCTGAGATTCATAGATCAACTCTTAAAACTTAAAAATAAACAACGGTGGGGTTTTTGTTGGTACGGTAATTGCTGAAATTATATTTATCGGGTATTTATAAGGAAGGCTGCATTAATTTGGTTAGAAGTTTCGGAGTATAACCTCTAGTTCCAAGCCCACAATCTCAAAGTTCTCTGACTATGTTAACTGTGGTACAGACGCGAGGAACATCGCGTCTCTACTGATTGCTAACTACATAAACTACTGAACCTTTTCAGACTGCTGGGGAACAGTAGGACATTCAAACTTATAGCCAACTCCACGTACCGTCTGAATTAATGCTGGTTCTGTCTCTTATACACATCT
>JANZYY010000066.1 GCA_026419705.1 Fischerella sp. | reverse complement strand
CGTCAAGGAAGCCTGAATTTATCATAGTACCGCTTTCTATGTCAGTAAAAGCTTCTTTTTCAATATCTTCGGCAATAATTACTAAGGGTTTGCCTTGACGCGCTACTTGTTCGAGAATGGGTACTAAATCTTGGACCAAAGTAATTTTCTTATCGGTGAGCAGCACGAAAGGCTCATCTAAAATTGCTTCCATCCGCTCGGTATCAGTTGCGAAATAGGGAGAGATGTAGCCCTTGTCAAAGCGCATCCCTTCAGTGATTTCCAACTCGGTGGTCATGGATTTCCCTTCTTCCAGAGAAATAACACCTTCTTTACCCACCTTGTCCATTGCTTCAGCAATCATTTTACCGACTTCTTCGTCGTTACCAGATGAGATTGCACCAACCTGAGCAATGGCTTTGGAATCTTCGACGGGACGAGCGTGTTCCGCAATCTTATCTACAAGGAAGTGAGTAGCCTTATCAATACCGCGCTTCAGCAAAATGGCATTTGCACCAGCTGCAACGTTCCGCAAGCCTTCTTTGACCATTGCGTGCGCCAAAACTGTGGCTGTGGTGGTTCCATCACCAGCAGCATCGTTAGTCTTGGAAGCAGCCTGACGAATCAAAGAAACGCCTGTGTTTTCAACATGGTCTTCTAATTCAATTTCTTTAGCAATGGTCACACCATCATTGATGATTTGAGGTGCACCAAATTTCTTCTCTAGTACGACGTTACGACCTTTAGGACCGAGGGTAACAGCTACAGCCTCAGCCAGGATATCCATGCCTCTTTCCAGGGCGCGACGAGCGTTTTCGTTGTAGATAATGCGCTTTGCCATAATTTCTTAGTTGTCCTTTGTCATTCGTTATTTGTCATTCGTTATTTGTCTTTTGTCATTTACTATTTGTCATTTGTCCTTTAGTAGTGACCAATGACTAATGACCAATGACAAATGACTAAGAAACAATTGCTAAAATGTCTTTCTCAGAAAGCAAGACGTATTCATCGGTTCCCAGCTTGATGTCGGTACCAGCGTACTTGGAGTAGAGAACTTTGTCCCCTACTTTCACATCCATCGGCTGACGAGAACCGTCATCTTTGACTTTGCCATCACCAATTGCAACAACTTCCCCAACTTGGGGCTTTTCTTTGGCGGTATCGGGCAAATACAGACCACCAGCGGTCTTTTCTTCAGAGGCGCTCACTTTCACGAAAACGCGATCGCCTAAAGGTTTAACTGTAGAAACACTTAAAGATACAGCTGCCATACGAAATTTCTCCAGAGTTAGCACTCTCAACTCCTGAGTGCTAATTTAGCGAAAGGCTGTGTCTGATGGCAATATTTGGATTTGTACGGGTTCCCGAACTCATGAAGAGGAAAAGGGAAGATCGGGGGAGTGGGCATTATTGGGATTGGGTATCGGGGATTGGGAATTGGAAATAAGCAGAAACCAACAACCAACAACCAACTAGTAACTACTAACCACTAACTACTCCCAAATTACTCGGGGTTTCAGTTTTTTCTGTAAGTAAAGAATAGTTGTATATGGTCAACTTTATTTGCAAAGCTTGGAAATTGTTATAGAACAGAAATCAGAGAGCGCAAAATGGGTAAAATAGAATGATCGAGTCTAGTCTAGAAACAAGAAACAATACTCCACCACCTGAAAATCAGATCCTAAGTAATTCTATAGAAACTTTAGGACTCACAAAAATTCAGCGACCGTTTTTATCTGTGCTGACCAGACACTGCCTAAATATTGCTCAAAACAAGCAGGTTTGGAAGCGTGGGAATACTTGAAAAAGCGGCTGTTGAGAACTAGAACTAGATTTTCCAGTATCTTCCAAGTTGCATATTCACAACTAAAGCTAACTGCTTGCGAGTTTGTTGCTGTGGACCGATAATGGTGGTTTACCCTACCCGGATGGTGTTTGGTATGGCCAAGCAACCCCGGAAGTGGCGAGGGTGGCTCGTTCAAGAATACTTAATTGGAAACAAGATTGTACAAGAGTATGCTTTTTCAGTCCATCGTTCGTCAGAACCTTCCTCGGTTTATTATAAACAGTTGCTCAAAGCGTCAAATCTCAAGGATATCGTACAGCGGTAAGCTACGGAAAGTGCGGGTTAATTGTTTACAGGGAGCATCTTTGCTCAACCAAAGTTTGATAATCTGAACGATTATTATTCTATTGAAGTTTTTTGCCCGCTCCTTTCAAAGCGATATATAATAACGCATTATAAATACTACTGTTCTACGTATCCTTACTGGACTTTTGCCGTTGATATAGTAGTAGCTCCAGAGTGATTATCACTTTTGAGACATTGACGAAGCAAAGGCAAGTTTAAGTGGGAAAAAACACAACACCACAATCATCCACCAAAACCGATCGCTATACAAGGCCCTTATGGATCTAAGCGCGACAAGTGCCACTGCTATGAAAGAACCCAGCATGAAAGATCACAAACGACTTCTACTCATTGATGATGACCCTAACCTCATCTTGCTGGTGAAGGACTACTTAGAATTCCGGGGATACGAAGTCATCACCGCCGAAAATGGTCGAGAAGCTCTGGAAATTTTAGAGCAGGATGTACCAGATATGATCATCTGCGATGTGATGATGCCGGAAATGGACGGATATACATTTGTGGAACAAGTCCGGCAAAACGAACGCACCAGCTGGATTCCCGTTCTCTTTCTCTCGGCTAAAGGACAAAGTGCTGACCGAGTGAAAGGACTAAATAAAGGTGCTGATGTATACATGGTCAAGCCCTTTGAACCAGAAGAATTGGTGGCGCAGGTAGAATCTTCTCTCAAGCAAACCATTCGCTGGAAAGAACATCAAGCCAAAGGAGGAGATAACGGTTCCCGCATTCAAGTTCCTTTCGACGTGCAGTTAACCCCAACAGAACTGAAAGTTGTACAGTTCGTGGCTAGGGGCTTAGCTAACCGCGAAATTGCTGAAGAATTGAATGTTAGTCAGCGTACGGTTGAAAGCCATGTATCTAATATGTTGGGTAAAACCAATCTTCACAACCGTACTGAACTAGCACGATGGGCGATCGAAAATCAAATGGCATAGACCAAAATACTGAATCATGAGTGTCGAGTTATGAGTTAGTTAGTCTCCATTCCCAACTCATAACTCGAAACTCTTAACTAAACCAGTATTGTTTTTGGTCGGCATTCATGTATTTTTATTGCCTACTCAAGTTCTTTGATGTTGATGCGGATTTTACGTTCCACAATTTCTTTCAAAACCAGCGTTACTAATCCCAAACAAGCAAGCAAGACAGCAGCAGCAAATGCTGTTTGGGTTTCATACTGCTTGTAAGCCTCTTCAATGTACAGAGGTAGGGTCTGAGTTTTACGGATAATGTTGCCAGAGACTACAGATACAGCCCCAAATTCACCCATCGCCCTGGCGTTGGTTAAAATCAACCCATAAAGCAGACCCCAACGGATATTAGGTAAGGTAACATGCCAGAAAGTTTGCCAATCACTCGCACCCAGAGTCTTCGCAGCTTCTTCCTGATCGGAACCAGCTTCTTCTAAGACAGGAATAACTTCACGGGCGACAAAAGGCATAGTCACAAATGCTGTGGCAATAATCATTCCTGGTAGAGCAAATATCACCTTGAAATTTGTGTTTTCCAAAATCGGCCCTAACCAGCCATGACGCCCGTAGACTAAAACCATCATCAAACCAGCAACGACTGGTGAAATGGAAAAGGGAATATCTAAAATGCTAATTACCAAAGCACGACCAGGGAACTTATGGCGGGCTATAACCCAGGCTGCACATAGTCCAAATACAGCATTCAGCGGCACTACAATCAAAGCTATCAACAGAGTTAGCCGGGCGGCGTGAATAAATTCATCTGTTGTCAGATAGCCCCAAATAGCTGCAATTCCCCCCTGGAAAGCTTGAACAAAGACATTTATTGCTGGGATGAATAAAACAAAGGCAAGGTAAGTAATAGCTACTGCAATTAGTACTGCCTTTCCCCAAGGAGATTCTTGATTTATGTACTTAGTTTTCATTGTCATTAGTCAATAGTTAATAGTCAAGAGTTAGTGGTTAGTGGTTAGTGGTGACTAGGACGCGCCACCTCTGGTCTCTACATCTCCCTCCCCATCTCCTACTCACCCATTCCCCACTCTTTAATTACCTTTGATAACGTCTTCCCCAGGCTTGCAATAGGTTAATAACCAATAACAGCAACAGCGAAATACCCAAAAGCACCGTACCAATCACGGTTGCACCAGCATAGTCATATTGTTCTAATCGTTGGAAAATTAGCACCGATGCGATCAAATCCTTAAAAGGAATATTTGAGGCGACAATCACAATTGAACCGTATTCCCCAACAGCACGAGAAAAACCCAGTGCAACTCCTGTCAGTAGGGCTGGGAACAAAGGGGGTAAAACAACTCTCCAGAATGTTTGAAATTTTGAAGCCCCCAAACTCCAAGCCGCCTCTTCAATGTCCCGTTCCATTTCTTGCAACACTGGTTGTAAAGTTCGCACCACAAACGGCAAGGAGATAAACACCATTGCCACACCCACACCTAAGCGGGTGAAAGCAACTTTAATTCCCAAAGGTGCAAGTAATGAACCAATCCAGCCATTTTCGCTGTATATTGTGGCTAAAGTAAGACCTGCTACCGAAGTTGGTAAGGCAAACGGTAAATCAATTGCTGCATCGATAAACCGTTTCAAAGGAAAGTCATATCTTACCAATACCCAAGTCACTAACGTACCAAAGAGCGCATTAAGGGCAACCGCCAACAAAGCTGTAATAAATGTGACATCGTATGCGGAAAGAGCGACTGGACTGGTAGCAATTTGAAAGAATTCTACTGGTCCAACCATACTTGCCTGCAAAAGTAGCGCCGCCATCGGTATTAACAGCATAATGGTGAGATAACCGATGGTAATTCGCCAAGGCCAAGATATTTTAGGAATTTTGAATTTTAAATTTTGAATTTTCGATTTTGGATTTTGGATTTCGGATATAGTCATTGAGTCAAGGGTTAAGAGTTAGTGGTTGTACCAGACGTGCTATGGCACGTCTGTACAGTAGTTAGTAGTTAGTGGTTAGTGGTTTTTGGTTGGTTGTTGATTTCTGCTTATTTCTCTTCCCCCCTCTTACTTCAGGCTTGCCTGAATTTGATCGAATGCAGCCCCATCAGCAAAGAATCGTTTTTGCACCAGATCCCATCCGCCCAATTCTTGAACTGTAAATAGGGTTTTGACTGGAGGAAACCGATCGGCAAATTCTTGGGCAACTGTGACATTTACGGGTCGAAATCCGACTTTGGCAAATTCTCGCTGTGCTGCTGGAGTAAAAAGATATTTAACAAAGGCTTCAGCAACCTCTCGATTGCCGTGTTTTTCAACGTTTTTATCTACAACAGCTACGGGATTCTCAATCGAAATATTTACTTCAGGAACAATGTAGGGACTTTTTTTACCTCTCAACCCAGCCAAGATGATTTCGTTTTCGTAGTTAATTAAAACATCTCCCTGACCTTGGTTGAAAAAGACATCGCTCGCTTCACGAGCATCTCTGGGCAAAACAGGTGTATTTTTATAGACCTTGCTGGTAAATTCTAGGGCTTGGGCATCAGAAGCGCCAATTTCTTTTTGTGAACCCCACAAAGCCAAAAAATTCCAACGGGCTACTCCAGAAGTTTTGGGGTTAGCCGTAATTACATCCACACCGTCTTTTGTCAAGTCTGTCCATGTCTTGATTTGTTTGGGATTATCTTTACGGGTGACAAGGACTGCGACAGATTTAGTGGCGATCGCGTTATTCGGTGCTTTTTTCTCCCATCCTGGTTCAATTAACCCTGTTTTTTCTATTTTTTTTATATCCAACGCCAGCGCTAAATTGACCACATCTGCATCTAAGCCATCAATGACAGCACGGGTTTGAGCGCCAGAACCCCCGTAGCTTTCGTTAAACAATACTCTTTGATTGTGTTGTTTTTTCCACTCTTGCACGAATTGGGGGATAATTTTCTTGAATGCCGGTCTGGTGACAGCATAAGAAACCAACGTTATCTCCACATCGGAATTTTGAGCTTTGGATGCTGAACAGGATGCGACTGCTAAGCTCAGACCCAAGCTCAGCAAAAACAGCGATACCAATCTTTTTCGCTGTGTTAGCCATTGCCACAGCTCCGTAAATTTTCCTGTTCTCAAATTCCGGTTTCTCCATCGGCTTACTGGACTTAACAATATAATACTACACTGGCAAGTCGGAAAGCAAAAATACTTAGTGTCTTGGTAGCTTAGTGGTTTAAGTTTTTTAACCACCAAGACACCAAGACACCAAGAAAAAATGACTAATGACTAAAACTCAGCATTTTCTGGTGTGCGTGGAAAAGGAATGACATCGCGGATATTTCCCATTCCGGTCATAAATTGTATGAGGCGTTCAAAACCAAGCCCGAAACCAGCGTGAGGAACAGTACCATAACGACGCAAATCAAGATACCACCATAGATCTTCTGTTTTCATTCCTTGCGCTTCTATCCGCTTTTCGAGTATATCTAGGCGCTCTTCCCGTTGGGAACCGCCGATAATTTCACCAATTTTGGGTGCAAGAATATCCATAGCTGCGACGGTTTTTTCATCGTCGTTTAAGCGCATATAAAAGGCTTTAATTTGGGTGGGATAATTAGTGACAATTACTGGCTTTTTGAATAATTGTTCACACAGATAACGTTCATGTTCTGATTGTAAATCTAAGCCCCACTTGACTGGATATTCAAACTTGACATCGGCTTTTTCTAAAAGTTTGATGGCTTCTGTGTAAGTGATGCGCTCAAATTGATGATTGATAATATTCTCTGCTGTTGCCAGTACAGTATTATCTATGCGCTGGTTAAAAAATTCCATGTCTTCTGGGCATTTTTCCAGTACATATTTAAATATATATTTGAGAAATTCCTCAGCCAGATCCATATCTCCTTGAAGGTCGCAAAAAGCCATTTCTGGTTCAACCATCCAAAATTCTGCTAAGTGGCGGGAAGTATTGGAGTTTTCGGCGCGGAAGGTAGGACCAAAGGTGTAGACGTTACTAAACGCCATCGCCATGATTTCGGCTTCTAGTTGACCGCTAACTGTTAGGTATGTGGGTCTGGCAAAGAAGTCTTTACTATAATCTACTGCTTGGTTTTCTGTGCGGGGAATGTTTTTTAAATCTAAACTCGTAACGCTGAAAAGTTCTCCTGCTCCTTCGCAGTCACTGGCGGTAATGATAGGAGTGTGTACCCACATAAAGCCGCGTTCTTGGAAGAATTGGTGTATGGCTGTAGCACAAACGTTGCGGACGCGGAAAACAGCACCAAAAGAATTGGTGCGCGATCGCAAATGTCCGATAGTTCGTAGAAACTCAAAGGAGTGACGTTTTTTTTGCAGGGGATAAGTTTCGGGATCGGCTTCTCCGTAAACTTTGACGCTATCTGCTTTCAATTCTACGCGTTGTCCTTTGGCTGGAGAAGCTACTAGTACCCCAGACACTTCTACGGAAGCACCTGTATTTAACTTTTTCAAGATATTTTCATAATCCGGCAAATCTCGATTAATTACTATCTGCAGGTTAGCCAACGATGAACCATCATTTACTTCTATAAAAGCAAAACCTTTTAACTCGCGTTTGGTACGAACCCAGCCTTGAACTTTGAGTGACTCATCAGGCTGACCATTTCGTAATATTTCAGCAATTCTTGGATTGATCATGTTTGTATCCGAGCATAAAATTTAGAGTGTGGCATTTTTAAAATTTTAGACTTGAAATTTTAAATTCAGGATTTAGATATCTCGGACGAGTTCCCAGTCCCTATTTTCTATCCGCCACAAGATTTTAATATCCAGCCTATAATCGCCCCCAGTCCGCCAAAACGGACAGCTTGCCAAAAGGGTTCTTTGAAACTGCGCCAAGAAAACAACTGACTTTCTAAGCAAACTTCTAACACTTCTAGTTGCTGCTGAATTTGCCGCAATTCAGCTTTGATCTCTGGTGTTTGATATCTACTTTGATTAAGTTCGTTAAACTTATATTGTAATTGTTTTTGTTTGCGGCGATCGCGTTGGATTTGTTTGTAGCGTTCTTTTAATGCCACAAGCGATCGCTCAACTTCTAACAGTTCTTGTTCAAAATCAAATTCTTGATTGTCTCCGTCTGATGACTCTGACGGTTTTTGAGGCTGCTTCATTTGAAGTAGTACAGTAAAGGTAAATAAAAGGTAAATACGACTTTGCCAAAAGTGTATGTCTCAATCTACACAGCTACCTAACAACAGTCAACTGAATGAATTTACTACTTTAGAACTAGCCCAAGCTCTCATGGAGAGATTAAGCATATCTCCAAATGATTGGCATCGCCTTAAGTCTAACCGCAAAGTCCGCGCTAGTGAACAAGCAGCTGCAGCTATTGTGTTTCTTCTGAAGGAACAACCGCAAGAAGCCCTTGCACGCTTGGAACAAGCGACAGGTTGGTTAAACCATTCTATTTCTGCACCACCTTGTCCTACTCACGGACAAAAAAATAGTTAGTGGTTTGTGATTTGTGGTTAGTAGTAAACAATTAACTACTAACTACTATCTACTATCCACTAACCACTATCTAATTACGCAATAGCGGTATCCTGGGCCGGTTTTGCTCTAGTTGTTTGCAAAGTCTTAACTCAGTACCTTTTCTATTCCACTCGACTTCGTCAAAAACTTGATGCAAAATCGATAAACCACGACCGCTTTCTGACTCATCTGGTGGTAGGAATTCTTTTGGATCGATACTACAATTACATGAGGGAGTAAAGCCTCTACCTTGATCTGATATTATCCACCAATATTTATTATCTATTAGAGAAAAACGCACTACAACCTTTTTACTTGGATCGAGATTATTACCATGTTTAGCTGCGTTGACTAAGGCTTCTTGAAGTCCTAAACGCAGCTCGGCTTGCATTTGCATTGGAATTTCTGCCAAGAGCAGATCTAATATTGGGCAGAGATATAGAGTTGAGGCAAAACTAATAGTACCCCAACTACGTCCAACCGGACGAGGTGAAATGGTGATCACAAGAGAAACCCCGCAGCTTCAGAGTTAGCTAGACATCAGTTTGCTGTCACAGGCACCCTGATTTTATGTGAGGTGGTCGTGTTGCCTTCAAACTTATGTCTTTGGAACTAAATTTTGAAAATGCTAGGGAGCGTCGGCTCTCCTAATGATATTGGGCTGCTCTGATATAAAAAGGCTCAAACGAACCTACTCAAGCAGTTAGCAACTCAAAATATGCTTTTCTGTTCATAAAAGAGCACCACTATACTCTTTTATCTGCTGATTTGTAGTTTATACAACCCAAATTCACGTTTGAGAGTAGCCCATCCAACTTCTATTTTTTTGCACAAATTAAATTATATTTTTACCTTAATTCAAGTTTAGCATTTTTACTATGCACTAGACTACAAATTTAAAATTTGAGTTTTTGTAAAGGGCCGATTCAAGCTTTATGCAAACTTGATAAAACAAGAAAGGCTGCTGTTTCTACATGTGCAGTTTGGGGGAAGAAATCCGCTGGTCGTACGCGTACGAGATTATACACTCCATTTTCGCAAAGTAATTTCAGATCGCGGGCAAGGGTTGCGGCTTTACAGCTGACATAAACTATACGGGCTGGTTTAGATATCAATAAAGTTTCTATAACTTTGCGATCGCATCCTTTGCGCGGTGGATCGAGCAAAACAATATCTGGTTTTATCTGGAGTTGTGGCAGTAATTTTTCTACCGCACCAGTCATAAAAGTCACATTATTGATGTGATTGCGTTTTGCGTTCAAAATTGCCTGCTGCACTGCTTCTGGTTGTATTTCCAAGCCAATTGCTTGCCGTACTTGTTTTGCGAGTGGCAAAGTGAGTGTACCAATGCCACAATAGGTATCAACTAGCACTTCATTTCCCCGTAGATCCAATTCTGATTGAATGAATTGTAACAATGCCTCCGCTGTTTCCGTATAAACTTGGAAAAACGTATCTGGCCGCACTTGGAATTCTAATCCGGCAAATTCTTCTCGCAAGTAATCGGTACCGGCGATACAGCGAGTTTCACTACCGAAAATGGCATTTGTTCGTTCTGGGTTGCGGTTTAAACAAACTCCCACTAAAGCAGGATAGCGGTTTAACCACTCCTGTGCTTGCTCTTGAATTCCAGGTAAATTCCAGTCTTTTACTACTAAAGTCAGTAATATTTCTCCAGTCCGACGACCAATGCGTAACCCAAGATGACGTATGACTCCTTTATGAAACTGTTCGTTATAAACTTGCCAATTTCGCTGATGGATATCTTGTTTTACTTCTGCCAATAAAGGATTTAATCGTGGATCTTGTACCGGACATTGATTTAAATTAATTAATTGATGGCTACCTTTTTGATAGTAACCCGCTTGTACATTTCCTGTTGCTGATACACCTACAGGATAGGTAGCTTTGTTGCGATAGCCCAAAGGTGAAGGAGCTCGCAAAACTGGGTCTACTCGTGGTTGCGCAAAACCACCAATGCGTTCTAAAGCTTGAATAACTTGATTGCGTTTCGCTTCTAGCTGATATTGATAGTCTATATGTTGCCACTGACAACCACCGCATTTATCAGCCACAATGCAACTAGGTCGGACGCGATGCGGGGATGGCTCCAACAGTTGCTTGAGTTTAGCGTAAGCGTAGGTGGGTTTGACGTATACCAAACGAACAACAGCGCGATCGCCAGGTACAGTATCAGGTACAAATACCACCCGTTCATGCCATCGTCCAACACCATCACCCGTATCGCTAGTGTCCGTAATATTAACTTCTATTAATTCACCTTGTTTCCAAAAAGAATTAGTCATTGGTCATTTGTCAAGAGTTAGTGGTTAGTGGTTAGTGGTTAGTGGTTAGTGGTTGGTTGTCTCCCCCGGAACCCCCCCACTCCCCCAATCCCTCTTCACTTGTGTCTACAAGACTCGTTAAACTAGCAAATAATAAATCTCGTGATTTCAATAATCATGACTGTAGTAAGCAACGTTATTCTCAAAGCCGACGACGAACTGCGTTATCCTAGCAGTGGCGAACTCAAAAGTATCAAAGATTTTTTGCAAACTGGCGAACAGCGGGTACGCATTGCTAGTACTCTAGCTGAAAATGAAAAAAAGATAGTTCAGGAAGCTACCAAACAACTTTGGCAAAAGCGTCCTGACTTTATCTCACCAGGAGGAAATGCTTACGGTGAACGTCAGCGTGCTTTATGTATCCGCGACTTTGGCTGGTACTTACGCCTGATTACTTACGGCGTACTTGCTGGCGACAAAGAACCAATAGAAAAAATTGGTTTGATTGGCGTCCGAGAAATGTACAATTCCTTGGGCGTTCCCGTTCCCGGAATGGTAGAAGCCATCAACTGTCTGAAAAAAGCCTCCCTCGATCTACTGAATGCGGAAGACGCAGCCGAAGCGGCTCCTTACTTTGATTACATCATTCAAGCGATGTCTTAATGTAAAGTAAGCACGCAATCTCTGCGCTAACTTTTGCTTGACTAGGATTCAGTGCAAAATAGCACTTGAAATTGATGACAATTTCTTAATACGATCATACTCCCTACAGTTGGTAGTGGCTGTGGCAGAATCTCTGTCAAGTTACCAACTAGCTGTGGGGAAATTTTATTGGTTAGTGGCTAATAGTTAGTAGATAGTGGTGAACAACTAACTACTAACCACTAACTACGAACAAATCACAAAAAAAATAAAAAGCCGACAGCATTCACAAGAATTCTGTCGGCAATTAGTGTGTTCCCTATTAATGACTCGGCTAGAGTTCAGTTGTGATTTATTCTCTCGATTTATCTATAGCAGGTATAGGATCTTAATCATGAACATCTGTGATTTTCATCACTGGATTGCCGAGCTCGATTTGTATCTAACACAGATTTGTATTTAAATTTTTCTGAATTGGTGAACATTTTATGAAATAGTTTTTTCTCAAGAAACAGTGAAAATACGGTAATGCATCTGGCGGCTTTAATTAGTGGAATGAACCACTAAGTCACCAAGACACCAAAGAATGAGATTTTCTATTACAAATAGAAAATTAATTGTTCTGGTTGTTTGCGCAACGCTATCATTGTTGACCCATAGAAATCCATGATATGCAACGATAGGCTACCTTAGACTTTTATAGCAACGAGTATATTCCTATGGTCACAACATCAACACCTGCAGAACAACGAGTAATGCTGCAAAACATCAGCTGGCAACTGTTTGAAAATCTGCTTGCAGAGATGGGAGAAAACCGCTCCACTAGACTGACTTACTACAAGGGAAAATTAGAATTCATGATACCGCTTCCCGAACACGAAAAGGCTAACAGAAGAATAGAGGCGATGATTGTAGCTTTGGTGGATGAATTAATATGACTATTAAGCGTCCAGATATGAGAGTGAGTAAGGAACCAGACTCATGCTATTACATCCAAAGTGAAGCGCGAGTTAGAGGCAAGAAAAAACTAGACTTTACTCAAGATCCACCACCAGATTTAGCGATAGAGATAGATATTACCAACAGTTACCTCAATCAATTGGAAATTTATGCAGATTTGGGTGTTCCCAAAGTTTGGAGATACGATGGTAGCACACTGGGTTTTTACCAACTCCAAGATCAAAAATATGTAGAATGCAATTTCAGCCCCACTTTTCCATTATTAACTGCTAGCAAAGTAATCGAGTTCCTAGAAAAGTGCCAAAAATTGGGTGTAACAACTGGATTACGTCTTTTACGGGAATGGGTCAGAAATCGGTAAAATAGGCCTTTGTCCCCTTGGTGCATACTTTCATGACCACCACGTCTGAACCTCCCTTTTCCCCTGAAGAAATTGCATCTGAAGGTCTAAAAATCGAAGAATACCAAGAAATAGTCAGGCGGTTAGGGCGTCATCCTAACAAAGCTGAACTGGGAATGTTTGGAGTAATGTGGTCAGAGCATTGCTGTTACAAAAATTCTCGCCCTTTACTAAAGCAATTCCCGACCACAGGCGATCGCATTCTTGTCGGGCCTGGTGAAAATGCTGGTGTTGTAGACTTAGGCGATGGATTGCGACTTGCTTTTAAGATTGAATCTCACAACCACCCTTCCGCAGTCGAACCTTTTCAAGGAGCTGCCACAGGAGTCGGAGGTATTCTTAGGGATATCTTTACAATGGGTGCGCGTCCCATTGCCATTTTAAATTCTCTCCGCTTCGGCTGTTTGGAAGATCCCAAAACCCAAAGACTTTTTAGCGGTGTCGTGGCGGGAATTGCCCATTATGGTAATTGCGTTGGGGTACCCACCGTTGGCGGTGAAGTCTACTTTGATCCCGCCTACTCTGGCAATCCTTTAGTAAACGTGATGGCGCTGGGATTGATGGAAACGCCAGAAATCGTCAAATCTGGAGCATCTGGCATCGGCAATCCAGTCCTATATGTTGGTTCCACCACCGGACGCGATGGTATGGGAGGTGCAAGTTTCGCCAGTGCCGAACTTAGCGATGAGTCGGTAGATGACCGTCCGGCGGTACAAGTGGGCGATCCATTTTTAGAAAAATCTTTAATAGAAGCTTGTTTGGAGGCATTTAAAACAGGTGCAGTTGTCGCCGCCCAAGATATGGGTGCTGCGGGGATCACCTGTTCCACCTCGGAAATGGCAGCCAAAGGCGGTGTGGGGATCGAGTTTGATCTAGATAAGATTCCTGTACGAGAAACGGGAATGATCCCTTATGAATATCTGCTTTCCGAATCTCAAGAAAGAATGCTGTTTGTAACCCAAAAGGGATGCGAACAAGAGTTAATCGACATCTTCCACCGTTGGGGACTTCATGCCGTTGTTGCTGGTACGGTTATTGCTGAACCAGTTGTGCGGATTCTGTTTCGGGGTAAAGTGGCTGCGGAAATCCCTGCGACAGCGTTGGCAGAAAACACACCTGTGTATCAGCGGGAATTATTGGCAGAACCACCAGAATATGTACGTAAAGCTTGGGAATGGACACCAGATTTTCTTCCCCCATGTACAGCTACTGGTATCGAAATTCAAGGACGCTTGCATACTTGGCAAGATATTTTGTTGACTTTGCTGGATACTCCCACAATTGCCTCTAAAATTTGGGTTTATCGTCAGTACGACCATCAGGTACAGAACAACACAGTGATTTTACC